>DASCNB010000001.1:0-3652 GCA_036011265.1 Nitrospinota bacterium
TACAAAAAACTAGCCAGCCTTGATTTTTATAAGATCATAGGCTGTACTTCTTATAATCAATTAGCTTCTATCATGAAAACAAAAGCACAAAGTAAAGTCTTCTGGGAGCTTTATCATCAATTGGGAGAGAATTTTTCAGTTTTTGTAGATATCCTGTCCGAGGTGAGTGACAAGAGTTTTTCCCACACCAACAAGGATGTATTAAAAGTTTATCAAAGGTGGTTAAAAACTAAAAGTCTTCGAGACGAAAAGATATTAAGAAAAGAAGGTATTTTCCCTAACGCTTCAGCAGCGAGTTCTTACATCCAGTAAAACCTGCATTAGCGACCAAGACATTATGACACAAAGAAAGATTATCAGGCAGCAATTTGAAATTTTTTGTAGATCATTGTTAATGGAATTTATACACCATTTCCTATTTATGGATAGATATCCGGGTACATATTTTTTGCACATTCAGGGCATACACCGTGACTAAATTTCACTTCGGAACGATCGCTAAGATATTCTTCTATTTGATTCCAATTGCCTTCTTCGTTTCTAATTTTTTTGCATGAGGCGCAAATGGGAAGCAGGCCACTTAATTTATTAACTTCAGCAAGATCTTCCTTCAGTTTATGAATAAGTTTTTTTCGCTCTTCCCCTGCCTCTTTTTTCTCAATCTCAATTTTGTGTTTGTAAAGGGCTATTTCAACATTGCTATGTAATTCACTGGCTTCAAAAGGTTTAATCAGGTATCCAAAAGGTTCTGAGATTTTTGCCCTTTCGAATATTTTGGGATCTCTATACGCCGTAAGAAATATGACAGGAAGGTCAAAACGGGAACGAATAATTTCCGCTGCTTCAATTCCGTCCATCTCCCCTCGTAAAACAATATCCATCAACACTAAATCAGTCTTGCCTTCTCCCGCCTTCTTAACCGCTTTTTCTCCTGATGTCGCAATTGCAGAAATTTCGTATCCCAGGGTCTCCAGGTTATCTTTTATGTCATTGGCGACAAGAAATTGATCTTCCACAATCAAAATCCTAACTTTGGATTCCATCTTTTTCCACTCAATATGGTTATTTGTTGTACACTGTTTTTTTGCCAATAATAGATAATGATGACTTCAGAATTTTAATCCATAGTCCACATTCCAAAAACCAAAATTATCAGGTTCTTTTCTTATACTTCATTTCTTTAAACCTGATCCTGAACTCTGTACCATTGTCCCTGTTCAGGTCTAATGTTCCTTCCAGTTGATTTTCTACCAAATCAGTTATCAATTTCAAGCCAAATGTTTTGGAATTTCCGACATTCAGTTTATCCGGAACAGAAACCCCGTTATCACTAACTATCAACTCATACTCATCCATATTCACTGACTGCATGATTACATCTATTTTTCCTTTTTTGCCTTTGGGAAAAGCGTGTTTAAAGCAATTGGAAAGCAGTTCATTGATGACCAAGCCGCAGGGAATTGCCGTGTCAATTCCAAGATTAATCACCTCAATACTAGTTTGAAGGGTTACTTTATTTATATCAACGTTATAAATTCTAAACATGTCATTTGTGAGGTTCTGGATATAATCTTTAAAGTTAACACTTGCCATGTCTTTTGACTCGTAAAGTTTTTCATGAACAAGAGACATGGATTTTATCCGGTTCTGGCTCTCCTTGAACATCTCAATATTTTCCTTATTTTTAACATACTTGGACTGGAGATTGAGCAGGCTTGATATTACCTGCATATTGTTCTTAACCCTGTGATGAATCTCACGAAGCAGTACCTCCTTTTCCTTGAGTGCTGACTGGATTAAATCATCAGCTTTTTTTCGGCCCGTAATGTCATGAAATATTTCCAGCTTTGAGATACTCCCATCAGAATTTCTATAAGGAGTATCGAAAAGATCGTAGGTTTTTTGATTTTTAAAGGAATACCACTCCCAATTGACCGTTTTCCCGGCAAAGACTTCTTTGTTCTTACACCAAGGGCATTTCTCCGTTCTATCGTGAAAATATTCAAAACACTTGCGTTTGTTAATAGCTCCAAACTCTCTTTCAATAACGGAGTTAATATACTCAATGTCGTAGTTTTTGTTTGCAATATATACACCGTCTTCCATAGAATTTAGAATTCCCATAAGCTTGCTATGTTCCAACTGTATCTTCTCGTTGGCCTTTGCAAGCTCGACAGTTCGATCCTTGACCCGTTCATCCAACTCATCGTGGGCCTTTTTTAAGGACTCCTCCACTCGCCTACGCTCAGCGAGTTCTTTGTTTAATTCTTCGGTTCTTTGCTTAACCTGACTTTTTAATGCTCTATTCCAAACAATTATGAAAGAAAAAATAAATACTATGACTGATATTGCGGTGAGTACCCAATACCAGAATTTTTTATTGTCCATGAAACTAACCGATTCCAGGCGTATCCATTTACTAAAGATCGCCCTTTTCTCCTCTTCGGTTATTTGAGCCAGTCCTTTCTCCAGAATTCGATGTAGTATGGGGAGGTCCTTCCTGGAGGCCATGCTCAAATTATAGATGTACTCAGCATTCCCGGCCACGCGCAGGTTTCCTATTCCTTCCTTCTCTATGAAATACGACGCGGTAGCCACATCAAGTACCACCGCGTCAACCTCTCCAAAGGAGAGCATTCTCAGGCCTATCAAATCATCCGGGACGGGAAGGAGGTCAAGATTTTTAAATTCGTTTTGGATATAGGTGTGAACACCATAGCCATCGCCAACGGCTATCTTCATTCCATTCATTTTTTCTAAAGCAAGGGAACTTTTTTCTTCTTTCCTAACAACAATTACCGCAGGAATTTCTATATAGGATTTCGTAAAGAGCAGATACTCAGACCTCACAGGCGTTTTCTTCAGGGAAGTTAAAACATCCACCGTCCCTTCTTGAGCCTTTTGGAGATTCACGGCCAATTGATAACTGGAGGCTATTTGAAATTTGAATCCCAGTTTCTGTTCTATGAGCTTAATATAATCAACTGAGATCCCTTTCATCCCATCTTTTTTGTCTACAAAAATAAAAGGAGGATAATTTGACTCCGGAGCAAGGACAATGTTTCCATCATTTTTGTCTAACCATTCCCGCTCTTTGGATGTAAGGGTGTTTTTCTCCAAACCTTTCTCGCTATGGGCCAAACCAGGAAGTATAAAAAGAAAAAGGATTGTCCAGAAAAGAAAGAGGAAAAGATTTTTGCTGCTTTTCATTTCTTGCATTTTATTTTCTCTCCTCGTGCATGTAGATAGTAGCCGCCGATTTTAACAGTCTCTCCTCTTTTTTGGACACTAATGTGATTTTGATGTTCCTCAATTCTTCTAACGTCAGTTTCACTAATTCAGCCAGCTATTGCTCTCTCAGAATATCGCAGAGATGAAACCTTTTCAACTGCCTTAACTGCTTTAAAAAAAGCGTTTGAAACAGTTGAAAATGTGCTCACAAAACACTTACAAAAAAAATAAAAATTTGTAATAATTTGTGTAATTAATAAATGATTTTTATTCTTTATTTATCCAGGCATTCAGTTTAAACTTATTTCCTGATGAAATTGATGAAAACCGAATTCCCCGTACCTGTCGATTATTTTGCTCGCATGATTTCCAAGTTTTTTCGTTCGCCTGTAACAAACCTGCAATGCTTCCCTTTAAAAGG
>DASCNB010000002.1:0-7600 GCA_036011265.1 Nitrospinota bacterium
TCTGGGAAATGCGAGAAAACTCTCTGTAATGCGACAGCGAAAGAAGATTGATAAAACAATAGCAGCAAAAAAACTCTACCACATACGACACAGCCTGTTATTACGATTAAACCAGCAGGTTTATGCAGAAGCCAATATGCAGCTGACCGGGTTAATTGATATAATTCCATTAGTTTTCCCGATATCAAAAACTGTCTTTATTATCCGCGATGGAAGAAACTGGGCTCGTTCAGTAATGAACGGAGGGTTCTCATATTATAGCAAACGGGATCCCCTATATTACTTTCCCTCAAGCCGTATTAGCGCGAAGATGCTACCTCACGATCCCTTTCATGATAAATGGAATCGTTTTTCTCTTTTTCAGCGTATTTGTTGGTATTGGCGCTTTCATATTGAACATGCCCGGCAGACTATGAAAAAGAATCCAAACGCAAAAATAGTTAAATTCGAAAGCTTATTTGAAGGTAATAATCAGGATGAAGCCCTTGATGATCTTTTGAAATATGTGACAACATTTCCCGATGATAGCAAGGTTGAATATCAATATAAAGATAATCTGTCCGGTATAATGTTTCACAAATCTAACTCCATTGATTTCCCTAAATGGGAGAAGTGGCCTTCAAAAATGGTCAGAGAATTTCAAGAAGTTTGCGGCGATTTTTTAATTCAGCAGGGCTACGGCAAAGAACCGCAATGGCAAAAAATGGTGAATAAATCTGAAAAGAAGAAAACTAACGCTGAGTAGCGTTAATGATTTAGGGTAGGCCAAGCGGGAATCTATTTTCGGATTTATTATTTGGAGAGCAGTGCCAGTAAGGCTGTGTTGTAACCCTGAAAATGGGCGTTTTTTCATTCTGAATGAAACAAAGAATCTTTAAATGATGAAAGGGATGGAAATGTGTGAAATAAAAGTAGAAATACATTTAGAAAACTTTATTGATAGATATAGTTTTACAAAAAAAGAGATTCAGGAACCTGAGATAAGGAAGTATAGTGTGCAGGCAATCTATCCATCACTCAAAATGAAATGATTAAAGGTAGCTTTGATGCGAAAAATATAAAAACTTTAAAGACTAAAGTTAATAGAATATTAAATAAGAATTTGGTAATTTCATTATTGATGAAAAAATAAGATTAAACAGCTAAAGAAAATCTGTAACAGTTCACCTTACTGAAAGAGCCAAAGGACAACTTGATAGTGTATGAACTTCCATTTTTATAGTTTGGCAAACTCGCTACATTTACAAATATATCAAATTGTTATGAAGCTACAAATTACGCGAACTGTACGAATTAGAAAAAGAAATAATTAGATGAATAAAACTAAATTGCCAAATGTTTTGGTGTTAGCGACTACTTTTCCAAGATGGAAAAATGATTCTGAGCCGGCGTTTGTTTATAACTTATCCAAAAGGTTAGCTGCCAAGGGATTTAATATTACTGTGCTAGCTCCCGGTGCTCCGCATGCATTGTCCTATGAGGAGATGGATGGCTTAAAAGTTTATCGATTTTCATACTTTTATCCTAAAAAATTGCAGAAAGTTTGTTACGACGGCGGAGCATTGCCAAATTTAAAAAGTAGCAGGCTTGCAAGAATGGAGCTGCCTTTTTTTTTGTTGTTTCAATTTCTCCATATTGGTTGGATCATAAAAAAGGGAAATATCGATATGATTCATTGCCATTGGATTGTACCTCAAGGTTTTTTTTGTTCAATTTTCCAAAGAATTTTTAAAATACCTTTGATTCTAACAGCTCATGCCGGAGATGTATTTTCATTAAATAATCCTATTTTTAAAAGAATTGGAAAATTTACTATTTCTCAGAGCTTATTTTGCATTGCCAACAGTAACGCAACGCAAAAGGCTATGTTGGCAATATCAAATGGAACATCGCCAGTTAAAATTATACCAATGGGAGTTGACCTGGATGTTTTTAACGGACAATGCCATGGTCAAAATATTAAAAAAAAATATAATATAAATGGACCAATACTATTAGCGGTGGGTAGGTTCGCAGAAAAAAAGGGATTTAAATACCTCATCGAGGCTATGCCACTAATTTTAAGAAAATGCAATGAAACAAAATTGTTGATTATTGGTTTTGGTCCTCTGGAAAAATCCTTAAAAGACCTGGTTGCAAAACTAAACATCGGTGGTTCTGTTATTTTCCCAGAAAAAATGTCTTCCTCTGAATTGGCTGTGTACTATGCGAGTTCAGATATCTTTGTTGGTCCATCAATTGTTGATGATAGCGGTGATACAGAAGGTTTAGGGATTGTTTTTTTAGAAGCGCTTGCATCAAATACAGCTGTTGTTGCCAGCCGGGTAGGTGGAATCACGGATTTTATAATTGACTATGAAACAGGCTTGCTTGCTAATGAAAAAGATCCTGAAGACCTTGCACGGAAAATAATGAAACTTATCACTGATAAAAATTTAAGAATGAAAATTGCAAATAAAGGGAAAAAGTATGTGGAAAACAATTTTTCATGGGAAATAATTACGGAGCAGTATTTTTCCATTTACAAACAAATTTTAAATGTAAGAATAAAGTAAATGCCATTCGTAATGGGGTTGTATGATTTTTTCTACAAGAGCAAATTATTATCCTAAAATCAGCATTGTTGTTCCTGCCTATAACGCTTCTAAAACAATTGATCGGTGTATTCAATCTCTTTTAAAGCAAAATTACAAAAACTATGAAATAATAATAGTGGATGATTCTTCGACAGATAATACTTCTGAGTTAGTAAAAAAGTATCCTGTTAAGTTACTAAAAACTCCAAAAAATACAGGTGCTGGCGGTGCAAGAAATATTGGCATTGAAAGCAGCAGGGGAGAAATTATTGCTTTTACTGATTCTGACTGTATTGCATTGGAAACTTGGCTTCAAGAAATAGTTAATACTTTTATTAAACTGCCTGAAGCTAGCGCAATTGGAGGTGGAGTATTAAATGTAAACGTAGATATTATAAGCTGGGCTGATTATTTTTCCAATTTTTCTGAATTTATTCCAACTGGTACTATAAGAGAAATGAGAACCATTCCCACTTTAAATATAGCTTATAAAATGGAGAAATTAAATGGACTGCGTTTCTTGAACCTGAGCAACACAGAAGATACAATATTGAATATGCAATTCAGAGAGAAAGGAAATAAAATATTTTTTAATCCTAATGTTTTAATTAAACATAATCACAGGAGAGTTGATTTAAAATCTTATTTGCTAAAGCAGAAGTTTTATGGGAAGTGGTTTGTCTATTCCAGAATTCATTATAATTTACCTGGAAAAAAATTAATAAAGTATAAGTATTTATTTCTTTTATTTCCAAGGATTATTTTAATTATTAAAAGAATTATTAAAACAAAATATATAATTAAATTTATTAAAATACTGCCAATTATTTTTTTGGGTGAGATATCAAGAACCAAAGCTATTTTTTGCAACTCCAAATCTAATATTGAAACTTAGCTAGACTGAAATAAACCAATAATGCTTTCAATCCTTTTTAATAAAAGTCCATTCCAATTTATTCATTACATTACAAACAGATGCAATGCTAAGTGCGAACACTGTTTTTATTGGGAGAAATTAAACAAAGGCAAGCAATTAAGCATAGATGAGATTATAAAAATTACAGAAAGCATGGGCAAAATATATCAACTGATATTAACAGGCGGAGAACCATTTTTAAGAGAAGAAATCGTGGAGATTGTTAAAGCTTACTATAAAAATAATAAAATTCAATCATTAAATATTCCAACTAATGGTATTTTAAAAAAAATAATAGTGGAAAGATGTAAAGAGATTCTTAAAATATGTCCAAATATTAATTTTTCGCTAAATTTATCTATTGATGGATTTAAAGAGCTCCATGACGAAATAAGGGGGGTAGATGGATGTTATGAAAATGCCATTAATGTTTTTAAGGAAACCGTAAAACTCAAAGAAAAATATTCAAGGTTTAATGTAACATTTTTGACTACACTTACAGGACATAATCAGCATGAAATTTTAAAGTTATATAAATTTATAAAAGAAGAATTAAAAGCAAACTTGTTCCAGCTAAATTTTTTAAGGGGAAAACCTAAGAAAATCAACCTTTCTTCAGCAGATTTTAATATTTATAGAGAAGTCAATGAGCAAAGTTTTAATAATTATAAAGTTACGGGGGGATCCCCTTGTTTTATTAAAATTAAAAGCTGGTTAAGGAATAGATTAAACAGGGCTCGTTATAACAGGATTATCGAAACAGCAAGTTACAATAAATTCATAACCCCATGTTATGCTGGTTACTTAAATGCTGTAATGTATGAAGATGGAGATGTTTTCCCCTGTGAATTGCTGGACCAAAAAATTGGAAACATAAGAGACTTTGATTATGATTTTGGCGCGCTCTGGAACTCCGAAAAGAATAAGAGAATTAGATCGTTCATTAAAGATACTAAATGTTTTTGCACTCATGAGTGTTTTTTAACAACTAATATCTTATTTAATCCAAAACAAGTTTTAAAAATGTTGTTGGTTAAAAGCGAAAATGGCAAATCTATTTCAACCAATATAAAATGCGTTAACTCTTAAAAATTTTATACAATATATGAGTACAAAATCAACTATTTTATTGATATTTCCTGGATCGTTTGGTGTGAAGGATATTAATATCCCGCTTTCTCTGTTATATATTGCTAAACCCCTCTTAATGAGCGGGTACAAAGTACAATTAGTTGATTCCAGAATTGAAGATTATAAGTTAATGAATTACAACAACATTTTGTATGCAGGCATTAGTTCCATGTCCGGTAATCAGGTATACCATGGTCTTGAAATAGCAAAATTTATTAGAAAAAAAAATCCAGAGGCAAAATTGATATGGGGAGGCCCTCATCCCTCAAGTATACCTGGTAATGTAATCAGCAGTCCTTATGCTGACATTGTGGTTCGAGGCGAAGGTGAAGAAACATTGCTAAAGTTAAGTGAAAGGTTAGAGAGAAAAAAGTCTTATGATGACATCCCAGGATTGACATTTAAGAGAAATGGAGAAATCTTTGCAACGCCGAATAGGAATCCTATCGATCTTAATCAGATAGGTAATTTGCCCTATCATCTACTCAAAATGGACCAATACCCGAACATTATAGATAAATTTGAATATATATCGAGTAAGGGTTGTCCGCACCCTTGCACCTTTTGCAGTGACGCTGCTAATTATGGAAGAAGCTGGCGGGCCAAATCTGCCGATATTGTTATATCTGAATTAGAATATATTATCAATACTTACGATCCAAAGCGAATAACCATTCAAGATGCAAACTTTTTTGTTAGTCGTAAACGGGTAGAGGAGATTTGCAGATGCATCATTGACAGGGGGTGGAACATCGACCTCTATGCTTTTATAAGAAGTGATTATGTTCCCAGATATTCGGATGAAATGATGAAACTTGTAAGAAAAGCAGGCTTTAAAGAATTGGCTTTTGGTGCTGAATCCGGTTCTGACCGTTTATTAGAGTACATTAAAAAACAGCAAAAAACAGATAAAATTATTCAGACTGTAGAGATATTTAAAAAATATGATATTAAGCCGGTCATCAGTTTAATGATTGGTCTCCCAACTGAGACGAAAGAAGATCTAATCAAGACTACTGACTTGTATGATCAAATTATGAAAACTCACCCCGGGGCTTTGGTAAATGGTATTTTCATTTATACCCCCTTTCCGGGATCCGAGTTGGCTCAAATATTAATGATGCGATACAATTATCAATTTCCGAACTCTCTGGAGGAATGGGGAAAATGGAAGTGGAGCAGTCCTAAAAATATTACTTGGGTAGAAAAAGAGGTCAAAGAAAGATATGAAGCAATTTATCTAATTGTAAGATATTTATTTGTTTATAAATTGCTGAAAAATTGGTCTTTCTGGCAATTGAGAGCTCGTTGTGGTTCCAGCATTAAAGCTTTATTGGTCCTGTTGTTCAACAATTTCTTTTATCCAATGGCTAAAATTCGCTGGGAAAAAAGGCTTTTTAAAAACCCGATAGAATGGAGACTGTGGTATTTTGCTTATGGAAAGTTTAAAGGTGTGGATTAAACTCGCCATATCATAAAGGTATATAGATCAATGATTAAAAAAAATAGAATTTTATTATTTTATACCGCCAATATTCATTCGTGGCCTTTCCTTCCAAATTCAGTACTAGCCCTCTCTGGGCCTTTGTTGAAAAGAGGCTACAATCCTATAATAATTGACACAGGTGTTGTGGACTGCCAAGATTTTGATACGGAAAACGTTTTGGCCATAGGGGTTTCAGCTTATACAGGATCTGGGATTGTTCCAGGAATCAAAGCTTCTAAATATGCCAAGAAAAAAAACAAAGATATACTGGTTGTCTGGGGAGGACCCCACCCTACCGCAATTCCAGATCAGGTTGTAAATGAAAACTATATTGATGTTGTTTGCAGAAATGACTCTGAGGACAGCTTTGTAAAGCTTTTGGATGCTTATAGAGAAGGGAAACCTTTACATGATATAGACGGCATTTCATACAAAAAAGGTGAGAAAATAATCCATAACAAAGAAGCGGCTTTTGTGGATCTTGATTCATGGGATCGTTATCCCTATGATCTCCTTGATATTTCCAATTATCCTTGTGTCAAGGAGAAATTTTACCTCCAAACAAGCAGGGGCTGCCCTTACAAATGTACATTCTGTAGTTACGATCCAGCAAAAAGATGGCGCGGCCGTTCCGCGGAAAATGTTGTTGATGATATAAAATGGGTGATGGAGCGCTTTTCCCCAAAGGAAATAGTAGCAGCGGATGCTAACTTTTTTACAAGTAAGAAAAGGGTGCAGAAAATTTGTGAGGGAATCCTCAAAGAAGAAATTCATACTTCTTGGACTGGTACCTGCCGTTTTGATTATTTTGTAAAATATAAAGATGAATTCATTGATCTGTTGAAAAAAAGCGGATGCTGTGAGTTGAGTTTTGGAGCGGAATCAGCGTCTGACGATATTCTCTCCCAACTGAAAAAACAAATTAATTATGCGATGATTGTAGAATCCATTAAAAAAGCAAAAAAGCATAATATTGGAATGAATATATTTTTTATGGGAGGGTTCCCTAATGAGAAGGATTCAGATGTGGAAAAATCCCTATCCCTCATTGACTGGATTCGGGATTATATGCCAAAGACCAATTTAAACGGGTTTTTCATATACATGCCTTTCCCCGGTTCAGAACTTTTTAATGATGCTGTAAAATTAGGTTTCAATCTTCCGAAATCTCTGAGCGAATGGGGTATGGTAGATATTGATATGGTTCATACAAATCAAACAACACCTTGGCTTACAAAAAAGAAAAGGGATCGGCTGGAGACCATTTCCGCCATTGTCAGGTTTAGATTTTTTGATTCTGAATACAGAAAAATTTCGTTAGAACAAAAAAAGAAGAGGCTATTTGGTTCATTATTTCTGGTAAAAATGTACGAATTGGTTAATGTCTTTTTCAAACTTTCGGCTAATTTTCGTTGGAGAATACACAATTTTGATTATGCCTATGAGTGGAAACTCTGGGTATATGCGCGGGATAAATTATTAAAACAAGTG
>DASCNB010000003.1:0-30392 GCA_036011265.1 Nitrospinota bacterium
AGAAGATGGATTTCGAAAAATTAAATAGTTCAGCCTTGAATAAGGTTAACCCCTTTTTTCTTCTCGAGTCGATTTCAAATAATTTGTTCAGCTTCTTATCCGCTTATTTTGAGTTTATGGGTCCAAACACAAGTCTGGCTTCTCTTTCTCCCTGTGGTATACATGCTCTCGAATTGGCGCATAGAAGCATAGCACGCAACGACGCAGATGTAGCGTTAGTGGTTGGATGCGGAAATTGGATAACTGAAGTGGCTCTTGAGGAACTTCATGGCTTAGGAATACTATCAAAATGCAAACACGGGACCTCTTCATTCAAACCGTTTGATAAAAATAGAGATGGGTTTATAACCGGAGAAGGCGGTGCTGCTATTTTTTTAGAATCATCCGAATCAGCTAAACGTCGAGGAGCAGAAATAATCGGAAAAATAAGCAAGATTGAAAACTGTTTTGAACCTTCACCTGACCCGGGGTTAAGTGTTGCACCAAATATCATCAAAAGAAATATTGAAATGATTATGGAGGAAGCTGACTACGACATAAATGATCTTGCTTTTATTAACCTGCATGGAAGCGGAACAAAAAAAGGGGACGCCTCAGAACTAAGCTCGGTCATCGAAATATCAAAGAATAAGAAACCTGAAATACCGATTTGCGGTTTTAAGTCATATACCGGGCATATAGGGGCTGCAAGCGATGTAGCAGAGATTATATTAGGATTAAAATCTGTAATTGATAAAATGGTTCCCGCTACATTAAATTTTGAAAAAACTGAGAGAGAATTTTCAAAATTAAACATATCAAACTCCCACCAAACATGTGGAAAAGATCGTTTTTTATCCATTAGCTGCGGAATAGGCGGACAATCCACGTCAGTAATCGTAGAAACCAAATGAAAAAAAAACGGAAAAAGAGGTGGAAAAAAGGAAAGTTTTTTTATTTCTGTGAATACGCGTTAATATACTCCGCTATGCTTTTCTTCCGAATGGTGCCGTTCAAGATTATGGATTTTTTCAGTCATTTTCTGGCATATTTACTTTATATCTTTGTACCAAGCCGCCGCCGTGTTGCAATTGATAATATACGAAACGCATTTAACGGTCAAAAAGATGAAAAGGAAATAAAGCATCTTGCTCTCCAGAGCTTTCATTCGTTTTTTTTCATGCTTTCTGAACTATTAAAGTTTCGATTTCTCTCAAAAGAAGCTGCCAGTGATAAAAACTCTTTAGAGATAACTGAGGAGGTTAAAAAGCTTTTTCAAAAAGCAAAAAAGATACATGACGACTCAAAAGGGTGTATATTTGTTACTCCACACATCGGAAACTGGGAACTCCTCCTCTATGCCAGCTCGCTTATAGGAATTCCTCTCGCAATTGTAGTACGGCCACTTGACAATATTTTCCTGGAAAACATGTTATTTAAAGATCGCTCTGCAAGCGGTCAGGTCATTATTCCAAAAAAAAATGCCATGTTTACCCTTAAAAACACTCTACGCAAAGGAAAATCGATAGGAATTCTTCCCGACCAGGGGACCATGAAAGGAATAGCCGTTAATTTTTTCGGTCGTAAAGCTAATACGACACCGATACCGGCAGTACTTGCCGTAACCTACCAGAGACCAATTGTTGTAGTGGCATGCTGCAGAAAAAATAACAGTTTTCAATTTGAAGGATATCTCAGTGACCCTATATGGCCGGCCAAGGAATACAAAAGTGAAAAACAGGAAATCTACCGCCTTACTGAAGAAATACACAGAAAAACTGAATATATCGTTCGCAAATACCCTGAACAATATTTGTGGATACACAGACGCTGGAAAGAATATGAAAATATTAAAGAACTGTTTTCATAGTAACAAAAGGTCTTAAACTGCAAAACAACACAAAGAACTTCCACTTATAAATGATTTATTTCTAAAAGTCCTTTTGAACATGCAAGATAATTCACTGGAAGATTTTAGTTGGAGCAAGTTTCATCGATGCAGAGAACAAGTGGTAAATACTTATTCTTCCGCATACAGGCTTAAAATAAAAAAGAAAATCCTCGAAGTTATTCTTGAAGAATTAAAAATCGGCTCAAAAGTCCTTGATGTCGGCTCGCACGATAGAAGCCTAGCCGATAAAATAACCTCGAGGGTCTCTTCAATTACTTATAAAAGCATGGATATAGACAGGGCCCTGCCTCATGATTATTATGCCATAGAAGAGATAAAAGAAACTTTTGATATGGTAATCCTTTCAGAAGTAATTGAACATCTTGAGTTCAACCAGGGAATTTCTCTTCTTCGAAAACTGATTAACCTATTGAATAATGATGGAAAAATAATTATCTCTACCCCTAACATTCACCACCCAAACCGCTACCTGGATTCAGGTCACAAAACTCCTTACCGTTACGATGAAATAGGCGCTCTACTCAATTTAATGGGACTGAAGGTAAGTAAGATATACCGCATTTTCAACGACTCCTTCTTTAAACGGCTAATCCGAATTTATTTAATGGCTCCTATTCATAGTTATTTCGATGTAGATTTTGCCAGGTCCATTGTTGTGGTAGCTGTTAAAAGATGAAGATAGCTTTCTTAGTTAACAGTCTTAATAATCCCAGCTCAAAATTCAGGGTTATTCAATATATCCCCTATTTTGAAAAGAAAGGATGGGAGACACAAGTATTCATTTTACCTAAAAACCTGCTAAAGCGAATTCACCTTTTTTTCTCCCTTAAAGACTTTGACATTGTTATTCTTCAAAAAAGACTTCTAACTCTATTAAGCTGGAAGTTATTAAAAAGTAATTCCAAGTTAATTGGATTCGATTTCGATGACGCAGTTATGTTTCGTGATTATTTGAAAAAAAAACAGAAATCATTTATGAGAAGTCAAAAATTCGCGCGGATCGTAAAAGGTTCGGACATTGTTATAGCAGGTAACCATTATTTAAAAAATCACGCGATCAAATACAATAGAAATGTCTTTATAGTTCCCACATCTATTGACCTGGAAAGATACAGACAAAAAGATTACTTCCAAAATGGAAATAATAACGTTACTCTCGGGTGGATTGGAAGCAGTTCTACAGTTTTTTATTTAGAACGATTGAAACATGTTTGGGATGAGATTTTTAATAGATACCCAAATACAAGATTAAAGATAGTTGCTGATAAATTCTTTCAATGCGACAAAATGCCGGTAACCAGGAAAAAGTGGAATTATGATGAGGAAATAAGCGACCTGCATTCTTTTGACATTGGACTCATGCCTTTGACTGATGATCTCTGGTCTAAAGGTAAATGCGGATTTAAACTTCTCCAGTATATGGCTGCCGGCATTCCTGTGATTTGTTCACCTGTTGGCATAAATAAAGAAATTGTAAAGCCCGCGATTAACGGCTTTTGGGCGGAAAATGAAAACGACTGGATAGATAATCTTGGAAAATTAATTAAAGACCCTACTCTCAGAGAGTCTATGGGTAAGGAAGCATTTAATACAGTAAACGAGAGCTACTCTTTAAGTGCCTGGGCTCCACGCCTGATTAGTATCCTCGAAAACAATATCTCAAAATGATAACAAACCCCCGCTTCAGCCATCCGGTGAAGTTTTTATAGTTGTAGGCATCTCTTCGCATAAATCAATCATTTTCTGATTGTTCTGTTGCAAAGAATATTTTTCAATTTTTTTACGCGCGTTTTTTCCCATCTCTTCTTTAAGATTCTTGTCAGTAAAAAGCATCAGTTTTTCAGACAGCAACGAGTAATCCAGCGGGTCATCAAGAACGAAACCATGTTCCCCATCCTCAATAAGTTCGGAAGCCCCGTTTTGACAACTGGTAACAACGGGTAATCCCGCAGCCATGGCCTCCAGCGTTGAACGTGAACACGGATCATAAAAAGTAGGCTGTGCCAATACATCTGCCGCGGCATAGAACTTTTCCGCATGACAGGTCTTGCCAACAAATATAAACTCATTCTTACAACCAAGACGTTCCGCGAGCCTTTCATAAGTTGTTTTTTTTCCTTTTCCAATAACAAGTATGCGAAAAGAGGTTCCGGGTTTGGCTTTCTTTTTCATCAGGGCAGCAGCATAAATAAGATTTCGTAACCCTTTCAGTCTGAAGTTATTAGCTGTAAACAAGAAGACAAGACAATCTTTATCATCTGACAAATAGCGACTCCTGATTTCCTTCCGGAATTTTTCATTTTTACTTAAATCAAATTTGTTCAAGTCTATTGAATTAAAAATAACTCGTATATTTTGTTCCGGAAAATCATAAAAAGAAAGAATATCTCGTTTGACCATTTCAGATATAGCCACTACGATGATGTCTCGTCTCCCAAAGAGGGATTTCTCAATTCCTTTTATTAGAAAGTGACGTAAACTGATCTTCAGCAACAGGAGCTTCACAATTCTCAAGATGGGATTGTGAATAGAATTAAGTTCTCTATTTAAATAGGCTGTATGGACACCACCCCTGGGCTGATATATATTGCAATTGATCGAACGGCTAAGAGAAATACAAACATCATATTTTTCTTTTAATAGCACCCTTTGCGTGGCCCTAACAAACTGTATATCTCTAAAGGTACGGAACCAGGAGTATGGGAGGCGATGACAGTGGAAATCTTTTTCACATCCCTCATACCATGTGTATGCCAGGATATGCACATCGTGTTCTTTATCAGCTAAGGCTTTGGCCAATTCTGACGCGTACCGTTCCGCTCCACCTTTACTCGCTGTAAAGTGCTCTATATTAATTGCAATCTTCACAATATATAAATGTTCATCAATTTAATACCTGAATGCCCGATCAAGCAACCATACGTGTATTGTCATTAGTCGGAAGTCTATCAAGCATTTCAAATTTTTTTTATGGTGTCACTATTATTTCTGACTTTCGATAAAGTTCCTGGTAAACTCCATCCTGTTGAGAAAGGTCGGAATGTTTCCCCTGTTGGATAATTGCGCCCTTATCCATGACAATAATACGGTCTGCTTTTTGGACAGTAGATAGCCTGTGAGCAATAATGATTGTAGTTCTTCCCGTCTTAATACTTTCCATTGCTCTTTGGATTTTTGTTTCAGAGTCCGCATCCAGCAATGATGTTGCCTCATCAAGAACAAGAATCTTGGGATTTTTTATTATAGCTCTGGCAAGAGAAATTCTCTGTTTTTGTCCGCCGGAAAGCTTAATTCCTCGTTCTCCGACATTAGAGTCGTAACCCTGAGGCATTTCATTAATGAAGTCATGAGCATAGGCTCTCTTTGCGGCTTCAATAATCTCCTCATCGCTTGCGTCCGGTTTGCCAAACTTGATATTATTTTTCGCGGTATCGTTAAATAAAATTATATCCTGCGACACAATTCCTATATGAGACCTGAGATTCTGCAATGAAAAATCTTTTATATTAATTCCGTCAATCAAAATCTCTCCGTCGTAGCTTTTCCAGAAACCAAGCAGCAAGTCGGCAAGTGTGCTTTTACCCACTCCACTATATCCAACAATCGCGACTGTTTCTCCCTGCAGGAGTTCAAGGTTAATATTGTTTAAAACCATTTCTTTTGATTCCGGATACCTGAATGAGACATTTTTATAAAATACACTCCCACATATAACGTCCTTCTCAATTGTTCCATCCTGTTCATCTTCAAGAATAAAAATTTCTTTTATCCTGTGGAGTGCCGATCTTATTCTCTGAAAATTGTTATTGACCTGGCTCAATCTTTTAAGAGGGTTGTAAATCATGAGTACGGCTGTAACAAATGAAAAAAAAGCGCCCACAGAAAGTTGTTTACTTAAAATGAGATAACTGCCATACCATAGAATAAGCGCGACTCCTGCTCCTGCTATAATTTCCATACAAACCGTAGTAAACTCGCCGATTCTAACTTCCCGCATCACGTTCCGGTAATGCTCCGACACGGAATGCTTATTATGCGTGCTCATTTCTTTTTCCATGGTGAATGCTTTTACAATCTTGATGCCCGAAAGAGTCTCATGAATTATTTCTGTTACATTTGAAATAAGCGTCAGTGTGGTAGCACTTGTTTTCTTCATTCTTTTGCCAAAACGATCAAAAACCAGCACAACAACCGGCACCACCGAGAAAGATATTAGAGCCAGGTCCCACCGCCTGTAAAGAGCCACAAAACTGAGAATAACTACTGTTGTAGATTGAACTATAAAGTTTTTTGCTGTGTGGGCAATGAGGCCTTCTAGGATTTTCATATCATTGAGTACTTTCGATATTATAGAGCCGCTTGATTTCTGTGAAAAAAATGACATGGGAAGTCTCAGTATTTTCTCAAAGATCAGGTGTCTAAACTCTCTCACAACTTTTGCCCCGATAGAGAACATCAGGTAATTATTAGAGAAAGCGAATAAACCACGAAGGACAAAGAGAAAAAAGACCCCTATCGGAAGGACCATTAAAAGAGCATTGTTTCTTTCAACAAACAGACCATCCAATACCGGTTTAACATACCAGGCAATTGCGCCGTTGATTGAGGAGAGAAATAACCCGCTAACACAGGCTAATGCAAGTCTCAGGTAATGACTTTTTGTCAGCTCTTTAATCGTATAAAAGTCGTTTTTCCACTGTTTCGGAGAAACCTCTTTAAAGATGTTCTTCATTATTCCTTTCGATTTCCCATAAGAAGATATATTTCAAAAAAGTATAGGTAAAACTACTTACGGCAACTACAAGTCCTCGATACCCGTCCAGAAAACCGCGTTGCATAAAATAAACTTTCGCAAACGCTGAAATAGGGTTCAGCAGGAGTTTATACCATCTAAATTTCTTTTCTTTTTTTAAATAAGATTGAGCGGAAAGTTTCGCGTACTTTACGGTCCGGTAAAAATGGTCTTCAAGGTTTTTGTAGGAATAGTGATATAAATCTCCTCTTAAATTTTTTATTGGCCCATTGATATTTAAAATATCATGTGGATCATATCCATTCCACTTTGGATTTGCTGATCTTTTTACAATTCTTAACTTCCAATCAGGCTGCCAGGCATGCTTTAAAAACTTTCCCATGTAACAGGTCTTTCTGTTAATAAAATAGCCGTCTGCTTCTGGTTTTCTGACCTTTTCAATAATTGACTTTTCCAATTCCATAGAAACAACTTCATCACAATCCAATGATAAAACCCATTCTTCAGTGCATTTTTCAAGAGCTGAATTTTTTTGAGCAATATGTCCTTTCCAGTCTTCCTCAAAAACCTTTGCACCATAATCCTTTGCGATTTCCCTTGTCTTATCAGTAGAATGCGCGTCTACAAGCACAATTTCAGACGCA
Source organism: Nitrospinota bacterium (assembly GCA_036011265.1). GTDB lineage: Bacteria > Nitrospinota > Nitrospinia > CAJXCL01 > CAJXCL01 > CAJXCL01. The sequence goes on from DASCNB010000003.1 coordinate 7,289, forward strand.
ATGTCTTTAACACTGCTTAATGTTCTTGCAATGTTATCTTCTTCATTTAAAGAAACAAGCGAAACAGATAAAGGTAATTTTTCCTTCATTCGATATATATCAAACAGTTTAAAGTTTATTGAACGCGCTTAGCGAGAGCATTCCTCATGGTCTTGCCGTAGGGAGCTTCAATATAAGATGAAAAAGGTTTTGGTATTTTTCCTATTAAATCAAAACTAATATTGGAAGTCAAAGTTTTGTATTTTTGAACTCATTTGTTAAAAAATCACCGCGGTGATATACTTTGCTGACATGGCTCAATCCTTTAAAGAAGCGCTAAACGATAAAATTCTTGTCTGCGACGGGGCTATGGGGACTGCTCTTTATAGCAGGGGAATCTATATTAACCGATGCTTTGATGAACTGAACCTGACCAACCCTGATTTAGTCCGGGAAGTTCATCGAGAGTACATTAAAAGCGGTACAGATATTATCGAGACAAACAGCTTTGGCGCGAACCGCTTTAAGCTTAAGCACCATGGACTTGGCGACAAGGTTTATAAAATTAACAAAACAAGCGCTGCTATCGCTAAAGATGAAGCGAGAGGGGGCGTCTTTGTCGCGGGAGCCATAGGGCCACTTGGAGGAGGAGTTGAGCCTTTAGGAAAAATTTCAAAGCTAAAGGCAAAAGAAGCTTTCACTGAACAGGCTGAAGGATTGCTGCATGGCGGAGTGGACCTGTTTATATTAGAAACTTTTTCCGATCTCAACGAACTGCACCAGGCTTATATCGCTGTTCGAGAATTATGCGCGAAAGATACTGTAGAGAAACCTATCATAACTCAGATAACTTTTGAAGATGATGGAAATACTTTTTACGGCGTCTCCCCGGTAAGGGCCGCGAAAGAAATGGAAAGCTGGGGAACGGATGTAGCAGGCGCTAACTGTAGCATAGGACCTCAGCCGATGCTTGAAAGTATCCAGAAAATGGCTGCTTCGTGCTCAATCCCTCTGTCTGTCATGCCAAATGCCGGTCTTCCAAAAATGATAGAAGGGAGACATATATATCTCAGCACACCGGAATATTTTGCAACCTACGCGAAACGCTTCATTCGGAGCGGAGTCCGGATTCTCGGTGGCTGTTGCGGAACCACGGCAGAACACATCAAACTGGTCCGTTCCGCAGTAAAAGCGCTTTCTCCATCCAGAATCGAGATAACTGAAACCACAAAAAGTGATAAAACTCCTGAAACAATTACTCCTGTACTAACGGCGCAAAAAAGCGATCTGGCAAAAAAACTTTCCGACAATAAATTTGTCGTGTCTGTTGAGCTTCTTCCCCCGAAAGGATGTGATCCTTCGAAAGTTTTAGGAGCGGCTAAAAAATTAAAAGAAGCAGGAGTAGACAATTCAAATATCCCGGATGGACCGAGAGCTTCAGCAAGGATGAGTTCTATGTCTCTCGCCGGATTGTTTTTGCGGGAAGTTGGTATTGAACCGATAATCCATTATACATGCAGGGATAGGAACCTGTTAGGAATGCAATCGGACATCCTTGGCGCGGAAGCCGAGGGAATAAAAAACATTCTCGCGGTTACCGGCGATCCTCCCAAGTTGGGGAATTATCCTGACGCTACTGCTGTTTATGATGTGGACGCTATAGGGCTTGTGAAACTGATTAACAATTTAAATCATGGACTTGATGTCGCAAAAAACCCAATTGGAAAACCTGCCGGTATCCATATCGGTGTAGGAGTAAACCCCGGAGCTATCAATATTGAAGAAGAGGAAAGACGATTCAGGCAAAAAGTAGAGGCAGGGGCAGAGTTTGTTCTCACACAGCCTGTTTTTGAAGACAAACTTTTTTCTAATTTTTTAGAAAGAAATAAAGATTTTAATATTCCGATCCTCATTGGAATTCTTCCTTTAACTTCATACAAAAGCGCGGAGTTTATACATAACGAAGTCCCGGGCATGAACATCCCTGAAAATATTCGAGAAAGAATGAAAAAAGCGGACGCTGCCAATACAGCCAGAGAAACAGGAATAGAAATAGCCAGAGACGCGCTTCAAAAAATGAAGGACAAGGCTAACGGCGCTTATATTATGGCGCCTGTTGGTGGGGTTGATACCGCCTTGAAAGTTCTGAAGGGTTTAATACTTTAATATGATAAATTTGAAGCTACGCACAAGATATAATACCCTACAACAAAGGAGGAAAAACAATGAGTAAAATAGCTATTATTTTGCACGCTGAACCGGGCACACATGATTCAATGGGGAGAGCACTTCACTCGCTTCTTTACACAAAAGAGTTAAACGAACATGGTCATAACGTATTATTGATTTTTGACGGGGGCGCAACTAAGTGGATAGACGAATTAAAAAAGCCTGACCATAAATTAGCTTCCTTGTATAATGAGATTGTTGGCAGTGATGTGATTTTAGGAGTATGTGATTATTGCATTGGCGCATTTGGAGGCGACCGGGAAGAAGTTAAAAAGGGTGAAATCCCTGTTTTAGGCGACTATAACGGGCATCCAAGCCTGGCTAAATTAATCGATGAGGGTTTTCAAGTTATTACACTTTAACTGTAATATCCCCGATACCAGTCGACAAATTTCTTGATACCATCCTCAATTGAGGTGGATGGCTTGAATCCAACATCTTTTTTTAAATCATCCACATCCGCGTAAGTGGCAGGGACATCGCCCAACTGAATCGGCAATAGATTTTTTTCAGCCTTTTTGCCAAGACAATTTTCCAGTACTTCTATAAAATAGATCAGCTCAACCGGATTATTATTTCCAATGTTATACAATCTGTATGGAGCATAACTTGATGATGTGTCAGGGTTATCTCCTTTCCAGTTTGGATCAGGCTCCGGAGTTTTATCAATAACTCTAATGACCCCTTCTACAATGTCATCTATATAAGTAAAGTCCCTCTTCATATTTCCATGATTAAACACATCTATCGGTTTTTCTTCCAATATAGCTTTTGTAAAAAGGAATAGCGCCATATCAGGGCGCCCCCATGGACCATATACGGTAAAAAACCTGAGACCGGTGCATGGTAACTTATATAAACTCGCATAGGTATGTGCCATCAGTTCATTTGCCTTTTTAGTAGCTGCGTAAAGCGACATAGGATGGTCGACATTTTGATGAACTGAAAAAGGCATGTCCGTATTGGCTCCGTAAACTGAACTCGAAGACGCATAGACCAGATGCTTTACTTTGCTATGCCTGCACCCTTCAAGAATATTCATAAATCCAACAATATTGCAGTCTATGTAAGGATTAGGATTGGTCAAAGAAAACCTTACCCCTGCCTGCGCTGCCAGGTTCACCACTACATCAAATTTTTCATCTTGAAACAGAGAGGTCATCGAATCTCTCTCTGCAATATCAATCCTGATAAACTTAAAGTTTTTTTCTTTTTCAATTTGTTTAAGCCTGTCCTTTTTAAGGGAGACATCATAGTAATCATTTACATTGTCCAGTCCGACAACTTGTATCCCGTTTGCCAGAAGTCTTTTGCAAAGATGAAAACCTATAAAACCGGCAGAACCTGTAACCAGTATTTTACTCATTTCATTTCCCTCTGATTACTACCTGAATCTTGCACATAAATTAAATAAATCCCCCTGCCCTCTTTAACAAGGAGGAGTATGGCTTAACAAAGTTTTGGTGGCCGTTTAGAGCGGTAGCTCTATTTGACTATCGGCCCTGCCGCTATCTTTAGAATTCTGATGTCCTAGCATATTTTCCACAAACCACTGAACAGTCTCATTCAACCCTTTGGAAACATCACAGGTAGGAACATACCCCAATAATTTTTTTGCCTTAGATATATCTGCTTCGGAATACCGAACATCACCCGTTCTGAAATTAGCATATCGCGGTTGAATTTTAGCTGCTTCCGGTTGAAATCTAATTATGCTGTCACGGATTATTTCATATAACTCGTTTAACGTGGTACTAACTCCACAGGCAATATTGTAAACTTGGTTGCAAGATTCAGGATTCTCTTCAAAGGCAGCAAGAAGGTTAGCTTCTATAACATTATCGATATAACAAAAATCCCTGCTGCTCTTACCATCACCAAAGATGGTTGGAACAGTACCGTTTGACAATTCTCCTATCCAACGCGGGATTACCGCAGCATAGGCTCCTTCAGGGTCCTGTCTCGAGCCAAAAACATTAAAGTACCTGAGCCCAATACATTCCATATCATAAGTTGCCGCAAAGACAGTCGCGTAAAGTTCGTTAATATGCTTCGTCGTTGCATAGGGAGATAATGATTTACCGATAGCATCCTCTGCTTTGGGTAAGTCAGGATTATCTCCATAAATTGCGGATGATCCCGCGTAAACAAAGCGCTTTATAGCGGTATCCCGTGCGGCGACCAGCATGTTAATAAATCCATTTACATTAGATTCATTAGTTGTGATCGGGTTTTTGATAGAAAGTGGCACACTCCCAAGTGCCGCATGGTGTAAAACAAAATCAATACCAGAGCATCCTTTTCGACAATCTTCTATATTTCTAATATCACCTTTAATGAAAGTAAAACGTTGCCATGCCTTTTCACCAACCTGGGCCTTTACATCATCCAGATTTTTTTGATATCCCGCGGAGAAATTATCAAGGCCAATGACAGTTTGTCCGAGTTTCAACAGTTCTTCCAGCAGGTTGGAACCGATAAATCCGGCCACACCTGTGATGAGCCAGTTTTTTGGGCATTTCGACATCTCTTTTTTTATTTTATTTATTCCCATAGAAAACGTTTAAAGATAGCCTATAGGTAATCAATTATCAACCCTATTAGAAAAAAACGAATTGGACTCCGTTTTTCAAACTGCGTCCGCTAATTGACTCTATTAACTGTCTATGTTAATTTTATGTATAGGAATTTCAATGTTGAGATTCCCGCTAAATAGATGCGGGGTGACAGGCAGGCGGAAGTGTCATTTCGGGCCCTTCGCTTGTCATTCTGAGTCCTTCACTTGTCATTCTGAGGGAGCGTAAGCGACCGAAGAATCTCGTTCAGGATAAACTCCGTAAAAAATCTAATTTGACCTTTATGAACGACTTAAACCTTAAGCATAAAAAACTTTTTAGTATTTTAGGGGAAATGAAAAATGTTTTAGTGGCTTTTTCTGCTGGAGTAGACTCCACTTTCCTGCTCTGCTGCGCCAAAGAAGTTTTATCTGATAATGTCCTGGCGGTAACAGCAAGATCAGCTTCCTTTCCAGAAAGAGAACTAAACGAATCCATTCGGCTTGCAAAAACATTAAAGGCTGATCATCTCTTAATTGATTCAGAAGAGTTAGAAGACGCAAACTACCGGAAAAATCCACCTGACCGCTGTTATTTTTGCAAGAGCGACTTGTTTTCCAAATTAAATAAAATCGCGGATGAGAAAAACATACCTTATGTGCTTGACGGAACTAATTTGGACGATACGGGGGATTACAGACCCGGCTCTCAAGCAGCTGAAAACCTCAAGGTCAGAAGCCCTTTAAAAGAGGCAGAACTGACGAAGGAAAACATACGCCATTTATCAAAAGAAAAAAACCTTCCCACTTGGAATAAACCTTCCTTTGCCTGTCTTGCCTCACGCTTCCCGTACGGTACTGCCATTACCGAAGGAAAACTCTCCATCGTAGAGGAGGCGGAAAATATTTTGCATGATTTAGGGTTTTCTCAATTCCGGTTGAGACATCATGATGATTTGGCCCGTATTGAGGTATCGAAAGACCAGCTTCACCGATTTTTAAATAATGGAGTTTCAGAAAAGGTAATCGCGGAATTGAAAAGAATTGGTTATAAATATGTTACTGTTGATCTTGAAGGATACCGCACCGGAAGTATGAACGACACTCTAAAAAAAACTCCATAGCGTAGATTTTCACTTAAAGAAGTCCCGCCTTTGTCAGGAAGTTAAATTTTATGTCTTCCTTTCTTCGGCCTTATTGTTTTTCTTTCAACGTCTCCAAAAAAATCTTCATTTATATAATGGCAGGTTCTGCATTCTTTGGTTTCCCTGAATTTTTTGCTTTTATAATTACTGGTTTTTTCTGCTACATGCGGCGCCGGGATTAATTCATTATGGACATGACAACTCTGACAGTATTCAAAAATTACCCTGTTGTTTTCTACTTTTGAAAATTCGCCGTCAAAGGCTCTTTTTAAGGGAGGTGTACTACAGGAAGCGATGATAACAACTAAAACAGCACAACTGGCAGATATCTTTAATAATCTCATTTATCAAATTCTGCCTTGCTTTATTTTCTCATAAGCGCCAAAAACCTTATTTGAATAGCGGGTTGGCAAATAGCCTCTGTTTAGCATTTTGCTGAGTCTTCTCGGGCCCTGATTATAAGCCTCAAGAGCTAATTGCATATTGCCAAATTTATTTTCCATTTTATTCAAATAATACGCGCCCATTTTAACATTTAATAACGGGTCATAGAGTGATTTTTTCCCTTTCCATTTGACCGCGGTTTCAGAAGCAATCTCCCTCGCGGTAAAAGGCATTAACTGCATTAAACCTCTTGCCCCGACATTCGAAACAGCCCAATTGTTAGCAGAACTTTCTGTCATTATCACTGCCACCAAAAGCATCGGATCATATCCGAGTTTTTTACCTTCCTGATGAATGACCCCTGCCGTTTGCATCAATTGAACAGGATTTAACCCCGTGCGATATTTTGAAAGAATATTGAGTACTTCATCTTTTGCTTCACTTTCTTTTCGCAGGCTCTTTTTTACCTCATATTCTTTCAGCAGCCTGGTTTGCTCAATGCTTTTTACTTTTCTGACGAAATATTTCTCTTTTTCATGCGCAAAAATTCTGTCATTCACCTGGTAAGAAACAAAGGCAAGCGAAAGATTGGCAAAATAGAGACAAATACAGGCGACAGATAAAGTGAAAGTTGAATTTTTATAATTATCAAAAATATTCATATAGCTCTCTTATATAGTATGTGATGATTGTTTGCTTTGAGGATGGAATTACTTCTTCTGGTTCGCTAATAATGACCTAAAAAAATTTACAAGTCAAGCCTAAAAAACAGATATTAACCACAATATCTTGTGGTTAATATTATTACATACATAACATATTGAGTTTTAAAGACTTTTGTTGTTGTACCAATTTATCCAGTTTCCAGTCCAAAGGCAGCCGAACAGCACCCCCATCTCTCCGTTCATAAAGCAGGTACTCATTTTCAATTCCAAAGTTAAAAAGGTCCCGGGTTATTTCAACGTCCTTAATACAATAATCAATAATCAGGTCCATTTTCCCTTCCTTAAACCATTGCAGTGACTGAAGACCATCAGCGCTTTTTTCAACTTTTAAAGTTTGGTTCGCCAGATGATTTAAACTTAATCGAAAACCAAGTCTTTTCTTGATATCGTCTAAAATGTCAAAAGTCTTTAATTTTTTCAAATCCTCTGTGGTATAGGGTTGCAAAACGCCATAATCAAAATTCAGCAGATTAAACCCGACGACTAAATCAGCAGATTTCAACTTCTCAACCAACGGTTCCATTTCTCCTTCAAGGTAAGAAATGAATTTCTGTTCAAGAGAATCATATAGTACTGCAACAGCCACTTTCATTAAATGCAGGTTTTTCCAGCCCCCCACTTCTGCCGCGCTTCTCTGAGTTTCTATATCAAAAAATAAAATTCGATAATCACACTTGGATTTCTCTTCAGCCGGTCCTTTTTCCATAAATTTTCCCTTTACTAATGATTTTGTTTTTTCTTTTACTGTTTTAAGTTTGCTTTTTCCTAAAAGAAGTTTAAGGAAGTCGAGAGCTCCCTGTTTATCTAAAGGTTTGTTGCCTGAACCGCATTTTGGAGAATGTATACAAGAAGGACAGCCTTCCTCACACTTGCATTCAATAATCAGCTTCAGAGCGGCTTGCAGGAGTTCATTTATAACATCAAACCCCCTTTCAGACAACCCCACGCCGCCCGGATGTCCGTCATAAATAAAAATCGCGCTTTTCTTTACCTGGGGATGGTCAGTATATGAAATACCGCCAATATCATCTCTATCACAAAGCACGAATAATGGAAACATGGAAATTGCCGCGTGTTCCACCGCGTGGATAGCGCCCATGTAGTGGTTCCCTTTGCTCTCAATTTGCGATTTAATCGTGTCATCAATCTCAATCCAAAATCCCACTGTTTCAAATATCTGTTCCGGTAGGTCCAACTCATGATGAGACAACAGTTCATGTCCTGAAATATTCCTTTTTTCATATCCCGTTACCTTGCTTGTAACTTTTAATCTTCCTTTTTTAAGAACAAAGTTCATCACCGGCTTTGATCCGAGCAAAGAGAGAATTTCCGTATCTTTTTCCTCCTTGGCCCTCGTAAAGTATGATTCATTTCTTTTCATAGCGTAAATATTTTTTTTATCCAGATCAATACGGCTAATGACATACTGACTTCCCTTGTGGAGATAAATCGCCCCTCTATGGCATTCAGTAAAAACGCGTCCTCCCGATACTTTTCCTATGACCCGGTTCGTACTGTCTTCAAATATACTAAAGCCCTCTCCGGCGGACCGGATATCCACCAGACGATGCGGTCTTTTTCTTGATGAATACCAGGTCTTATTTTCCGCGTCTGGTTGTAATTTTCCGCCTAATGACAATTGATTAATGACATCAATATATTCTTTAATATCAAATACTTGATCATCGCTATTTAAAGGAGATTCTGAAGCGGCACACACCAAATGCTGCTTGACTATTTCCGGGTTATCGGGGTCGAGTACAGCCCTTTCGAATCCTCTTTGAAAGAAGTCTTTCGGATGACGCATAAAGTACTGGTCCAGTGCGTCCTGCTGCGCGATGAGTATGATTAGGTATTCCCTGGTTCCCCGCCCTATCCTGCCTCCACGCTGCCAGGTATTAATCACGGTGCCCGGGTAACCGACCAGCAAACAGGCGTCCAGTCCGCCGACGTCGATTCCCATTTCCAGGGCGCTGGTCGCGACAACACCTTGTAGCTTATCGGAAAAAAGTTTTGCTTCTATCTCCCTCCGCTCTTCCGGCAAAAATCCCGCGCGGTATGAACTGACTTTGTCTCTTAATGATGCGTCTGCCTGGCTGAGCCAGGTGTAAATCAGCTCTGTCGCTCTTCTTGACTTGGTAAAAGCAATGATCTTAAAACCGTCCCCGCATAAAAGTCTGAACAGTTTCGCTGTTTCAGTATAGGCGCTTAAAACCGGGTTTAAAAAAAGGAAGTGTCCACCGGCGTTTGGAGCACCGTTTTCTGTTATCGAATGAAAAGATACCCCCGTTAAGGTTTCAGCAAATTGTGAAGGATTGTCAATGGTTGCCGAGCAGGTGATAAAGCGCGGGTTGGAACCATAGAGCAGGCAAATACGACGAAGACGTCGTAGTATCTGGGCAATATGTGACCCGAAGACTCCCCTGTATGTATGCAGTTCATCAATAATTATATATTTCAGGTTTTTAAAAAAATCGGCCCAGTTATGATGATATGCTAAAAAACCGAGATGAAGCATATCAGGGTTGGTAATAATAATATGAGGATGGTTGTTTGCTATTTTTTTACGGACATGGGAAGGAGTATCTCCGTCGTATATCTCCGCATTTATATCTTTACCTGATAATTTAGAAGAGAAGTCTTTCAGGGTTTTCAACTGGTCCCGGCCCAAGGCTTTCAGAGGGAATAAATAAAATGCCCTGGTCTCATCATTTGATAAAACCGATTCAAATACAGGAATATTATAAGCAAGAGTTTTTCCTGAAGAAGTTGGAGTGGAAAGTATGACATTCTTTCCGTCACGAACAGCTTTGATTGATTCATATTGGTGTGAGTATAACCGGTTGATGCCTGATTCTTTCAAAGCATCATTTACTTCCCTGGCTAGAAAACTATCATTCCCGCAATGAACCACCTTTCTTTGAGGAATGATTTGATGGTGAGCAATGAGATTCCCAAAATCATTAGAATCTTTTAAATTGTTTATGAAAGATGAAATATTCATTTTGAATTTTTTACCACGAAGCACACGAAGATCACGAAGAGAAAGTGATTATTATAAAACAAATCTTTTAATGCCTTTGTTTAAGGTCTTTACATTAAAGTTTATTAATAATCCCACCTTTACATTTGAGAGTTTCATATATGTTAAGATCTGAGCTTCATGAATAGGATGAATTTTATCGACACATTTTAATTCCACAATAAGTTGGTTTTTGATTAACAAATCGATACGGTATCCGCAAGAAATCCGCACATTTTTATATTTAACAGGCAATTCCGCTTCAACTAAAAATTTTATTCCTGCATGGCTTAATTCATAAGCCAGACACTGTTTGTAAGTATTTTCTAACAAGCCGGGTCCTAATTTTCTATGAACTTCTATTGCTAACCCAATGACTTTATTAGAAAGGTCGTCAAATTTAATATTTATTTAATTAGAAGTCTCTTCGTGATCTTCGTGCTCTTCGTGGTTTAATAAGATACTTGTTATAAAGATAAACTAATACAACGCCCAGGACCCTTCCCTGTAGTATTGATCGAGAACAGGATTAAGTTCAGTATTGATCTCCAGATCTTCTTCCATATCAAAAATCCCTTTGCCAAAGTGTGTCATGGAAATCATGGCGTCCTGGTTTAAAAATCGTGTAGGGATTTTATTAAAATCTAATTTCTGAACTTTTCCCATAAGTTCTTTCTTGTCTATCAACTCATCACGCACTCCCAGGTTCCATCCCCATTGACCCATCGTTGGAATCTGGTTATGGTAAGGCAATACGGTAATGCCGACGTCTTCCATTGTTTTCATAATCGTTAGAAACGCTTTTTTTGTATAAATAGGACTGGAGCTCTGGGTAACCATCACGCCAAACTTGCTTAAATGGTTCTTGCAGAGAGTGTAAAAGCCGCGAGAGTAAAGCCGGGCTATTTGAATGGAGTTCGGGTCAGGCAGATCAATAATTATAACGTCATATAAATCTTCACTCTTTTGCAGAAATTTATAAGCGTCCTGGTTGACAATATGAACTTTTGAATTGCTCATAGACTCTCCGTTCATTTTTAGGAAGGCAGGATGAGTTTTGGCAAGGCCAGTCATTTCAGGATCGATATCCACAACCGTTATCTTCGTGACTTCTTTATGTTTTAATACCTCTCTTACCGCCAGACCATCTCCCCCGCCTAAAATAAGCATGGACTTCGGTGATGGAGAAAGCAGCATGGCCGGGTGGACCAGTGGTTCATGATATCTCTCTTCATCATAACTGCTGAATTGGACATGCCCGTTGAGATACAACCAGTGAAAATCTTTCCACTGTGTTACCACAATCTTCTGGTATTTTGTTTGTTTTGAAAAAATAATCTTGTCCCGGTACCTGCTTTGTTCCCCATGAAGCATAATCGGTTCGACGAGGAAAAGAAAAACAATCATGAACACTGAAATCGCGGTAAAAGAATATTTCAGGAGACTCTTATGTTTAATCAGGTGATGAAATTTCCACAAAAGAATACCGGCTATGGAAAAGTTGATCATCCCTAATGCTACCGGCGTGTAGGTCAGGCCAAGCTTTGGCAGGGCGAAAAACGCGAATACCAATCCGCCCGCTAACGCTCCGTAATAATCATTTTCCATTACCGACGATATATTTGCTCTCAGGCTTTCATAAGAATCATTGATTCTCGTTACTAAAGGGATTTCCATACCGATGAGCAGGCCGATCATTAAAGCAATGGTGTAGATGATCAAGCTAGTGTGAGTTGTATATGGGATGACAGAGTAACCGATCGCGGCGCATGTCGCGCAGAAAATAGACAGCAGGAATTCGATACAGATAAAACTATCCAGCAGATCGTTATGGAGGTATTTACTGATACGGCTGCCTACGCCCATCGCGAATAGCATGAACGACATGACAAGGGTCCACTGGAGGATAGGATTCCCAATAAGATAGCTTGCCAGAGTCGCTAACACAAATTCAGCCACAATACCGGCAAAGCCGGTTGCGAAGAGACTTAATTTGAGATAACGACTTGCATTTGATTCCGATTGTGAATTGGGGATTGGGGATTTTGATGGCTGATATGTCATCGTTGCAGTATATCAGCTTTGGCCTCAGATAAACGCAGATTTATTATGATTTTTTTAGTCGCAGTTTGGTTTTTCCTTTTACTGCGACTTATGCAAAGCACAGCGCCTTATGCAGGGCTTGTACGCAAAAACCTTTTGATGATAGATGAAGAGGATTCAAGGGGGCAAGGAGTCCAGGAACCAAGCGATACTACCTTCACAATCTTGAACCCTCGAATCCTGGTTCCCTTTATTTTTTTAGTCTTTTAGTCTTTACCTGACACCCGGCCCCTGACCCCTGACTGCTGCCTCAACAACTCCTTGACTAATAATTTACTTCGAGTGATAATATCCCCACGGTTTTATTCCACTCTTAAGAACTTGTCCTGAGCTCGTCAAAGGAGGGGTCTTGCCCTGAGCGAACTCGAAGGGTTGCGCCTTTGGCGACGGGGGGTGTGATTAGGATTGTGATTTTATTATTTGTTTCTTGTCATTCTGAGCCCTATGGTGAGCTTGTCGAAGGATTTTTTGGAATTTGCGGGTTTGTTGGGGGGGTATGTACTGCTGATCGCTGCACTTCTCATATGGTCATACAGAGATTTGATCTGTTTTAATATATAAGCAAAACATGGAAAACTCAACCATTTTTTTCCATGTTTTGCATTTTAAAATACCAATCGATGGAAAATATTACATGCTATAAAGGGGTAATAGGTAGAAACTGTTTCCATCTATCAACAATGTTATAAGGATCTTAAATGTCAAAATTTTCTGAACTCGATAAAGACATAGAAGTACTTTACAAAGAATTGGCCGGTATGACTATTGTTGCCAGTAGAGACCACGGCCCGCTACATGAAATACAAACAAGAGCCTCAGCAATAACGGCAAAAGCAGCCATAGAGAGTTCTAAAATCCAAAGAAAATTGAATTGCTTAACTATATGGCTTGTTGTTCTCACGTCTCTACTTATTGCCCTTACCGTTTTTCAGTTCTATGTCTCTATTTATGTCCCTGCTTATCTCTCTCCAAAGACCAATCCAAAAACTAATACAATTATACAAAAGGAGACACAAAACAAAGAGAACGCAACCATGAAAAAGAAAAAACCAATTGATGAAAAAGCTCATAAATAAAAATCCTTATAACATATTGCTACACCTGATCACGAGCAGTGAGTCGCCATTTCATAAGGCCCACTGCTATCGTAGTTTTACGTATTATATAGTTTATTTTACTTTTGCTTGTGGCAGGTGAGCATGGCGTTAGCGCCTTCAGAAAATTTGCTCAGATTAACGCTTGTAATTATAAAAACTAAGATGAAACTATTTAGTGGCTGACCATATCAGCTCATTACAATAACTCAAAAAGGAGTCAACTTATTATGAAAAAAGAGGAAATTGAATATCTAAATGAACTAAACAAACAAGGCTTAACCATTCTCACTTTCCAGCCTTATGGGCATCGGTTTGTCGTCCATAAAAATACACAAAATAAAATTTCCCATGATATCGTAGGTAAAGGGAAAAAACTCTCAGAATTCCTAGATCACTTGAAAGAAGAACCTGGGAGAGTTCATCTATACGCCGAGAACTTTTACGCTAATAAGCTTGTTTTTCTTCCAGATCAATTTCAGGATTTAGCTAATATAGAACGTGACGAAATGGAACAATATTCGGAAAAGGCTGAGTTCCCAGAAAACTCTAATTTATAGTGATAACTATAAAATTCATCCAACCTCCTTCTTCGGCGGGTGATTTAAACATTGAGACTGTCGAAAAACCCTGCATGGTTTAAAAATGCCTAAAAAAAAGTATGCGTAAATCTTGCCTTGACCCGAGATCATCGATTATACGCCAAATATGAAGGTCGTTTTTTTATGCAATTTTGCAAATTGGGTTTTTCGACAGTCTCGTTCGGTGGACTGATTTAAAAAATATGAAATTTTTAATTGCAGAAGACAATCAATTTCTTCAAGAATTAAATATAAGCTTAATGACTATTCGAGGTTATGATTTTGATATTGTCTCGAATGGTAAGGAAGCTGTTAAACATGCCCAAAAAAATGAAGGGAAATACGATCTTTGTCTAATGGATATTGATATGCCTCTAATGAATGGGTATGAAGCAACAAAAATTATACGAAAAAAAGTAAAATATTTTCCAATAATGGCTCTAACCGCTAATGTAAACATAGAGGACAAATATTTAGAAGCCGGAATGGACGATTTCCTGGAAAAACCCTATCGCTTAGATAAACTTTGCGCTAAAATCAATGAATTAACTGTTAAAGCAGTAAAGCTACATAATAAGCAAAATCAAATTAGTTTAATAAAGGAGATGCCGATGAATCAAGATGAATTGAGAGAATTAAGGGAACTTAAGAAAAAAGGATTAACAAAATTGAAATTAGTGGGGACAGGTCATACTTTTGTGGTTCATAGAAATATTCAAAATAAGATTTCGCATGATCTAATTAGTGATGGCAAGGAGCTATCAGAATTTATCGATCAATCAAAAAAAGATCCAGGCCGATGCCATCTCTATAAAAAGAATTTACATGTTACGAAAGATTTATTTATTCCTGATGAGTTAGAAGAAGCTATTCAAAAAGAAGATCAAATTGCTATAAGATTTGACAAAGTCACTGACAAGAAGTTACCGGAATAACATGTGGATTGGGGGTCAAATTTTGATTAGTGATTATAGAAAAGGTACGTGGCAATCTGGACTGATATCAGCGAAATTATTAATGCAGTCAACAGCAGAATTGATCCCTTTAAATCCCTTTTTTCGAAGCAAGCAAATTTTCCAAAACCCCTCAATGGCAACACCTTCGTTGCAATATAATTATTGCAAAAAGTTTCCCTCAAATATGAGATTAATCTTCTCTTCTCTTTAACCCTTTTAATTATAATAAGTTGCGCTTTGCTCACATCCGGATTATCTATGGCATATAGTTTGCCTTTTATTACATTAAAAACCATGTTTTTAAAAGTATTTGTAATCAGTCGGAGAACTCAAAATCATCTATCGATCAACGGAGGGTGAGATAATTTACTAATTGAAGTTCCTAGTAGCAGAGCTACGAGGAATCTTTAGTGCAAAGTATGATTTTATTTTAAGTTCACTCGCATACCCCACAGCAGAGTTGTGAGCGCGCTCGCAAAACACTATTAAAAGAAAGGAAGTGGCAAAATGACTAAAACTTTTAAATTATTTTTAGTGTTATCATTAACGGAGTCATTCTTAGCTTTTTTCATCGGGAGTGTAGCAATGGCCGCTACTCAATTGGACTATGCCGGATTTCATAACGGGGAGGCTGTTAAAACCGGCAATCAATTGTTGGACCGTGAAGGACTGGGTCAACGCGATGTCTGGATAATACATACGATGACAGCTATTAAACATGCTAAAGCCGCGCTCGTGCACGCTGAAAAAGAGTATTATAACTCCGGGAAAGGTCGTCTGGAAAAGTATATTAGCGAGCTTACTGATGGAATCGGTTATCTTCAATCAGCAATAGATTATGCTATGAAGGGACGTGATATTTTAACTACGGCGCAAACGATGGCGAATGCCAAAAAAGGAATGAAGTTCATTAAAAAATGCCAAAAAGATATAGTAGCTATGGGTGCAAAGAAACTGTAAAAGGGGTCACCCATTAGCCCCTTAAGTTTATCTTTAATCTATAGACATACTGCTTTTTGTTTTTCATCACTTACCCCAGGCGTTATCTTCTCATTATCCCTAATCACTTCCTCTTGACATATATGCATATTTTGTTCATACTGATGCATATGAGAACTACATTGAACATTGATGATACCATTCTGAGAAAAGCTTCAAAACTCACAGGAATTACTGAAAAGACTTCTTTAGTTCGTTTAGGCTTAGAAGCGTTGATTGCTCGAGAAAGCAGCAGGAGACTTGCAGAGCTTGGTGGAACTGAGAAGTTGCTTCGGCGTATTCCGAGAAGAAGGTATACGAGCAACTAATCATGGTTCTTGTAGACACTTCGATTTGGATTTCTCATTTTAGAAAAGATAACTCTAACCTCAAGGAGTTATTGGGGGATGACTCTGTTGTTTGTCATCCTTTCATCATTGGTGAATTGGCATGCGGTGGTCTTAAAAACAGAAAGGAGATAATTTCTTTACTCAAAGCTCTACCCGAAGTCCAAACTGCGGAGAACGATGAAATTCTACATTTTATTGAAAGCAAACGATTATTTGGTACAGGCCTGGGTTTTGTAGATATTCATTTGCTTGCATCTGCATTATTGACGAAAGCACTGTTATGGACAGCGGATAAAACATTGCAAACAGCTGCAGCTAAATTAAGAATTCTCTATAAATTATAGTTTTTAATGCTCCTCGTTTAAAAAAAGATATCAGAAGATAACCGTGGCATGAAGATTAACTAAAAACAGCAATCTTTTTTTCTATAATTTAACTTTATGCAAAAGGTTATCTGCTTTTTGTTTTTTGCAACTTATCTCGAACGTCATACCTAATTATAAAAATTTTAATAATGAAAGATCAGGGATGGATAACAACTGCTGCAGGAGTGAAAATTCCAGGGCTTATTTATGGCACGGCCTGGAAAAAGGAGCGTACAGCAGACCTGGTTGTTAAAGCTATCCAAACAGGATTCAAAGGAATTGATACTGCCTGCCAGCCGAGGCACTATAACGAGCCTCTGGTTGGAGAGGCACTTTACAGGCTGAAAGACGATGGAGTTGAACGCGAAACCTTGTTCCTGCAAACCAAATTTACCTCACTTGATGGTCAGGATCCGGAACAAGTGCCATACGATAAGAATTCCCCTATAGAGTCGCAGGTCATCCAATCTCTTGAGACATCAAAGAAAAACCTCCAGACTGAATATGTAGATTCTTTAGTTCTTCATTCACCAATGGCACCCCACTCACTTTTGATGAAGGTATGGAATGCAATGGAAACAATTCAAAAGGCGGGTGGAGCTCGTCAGTTGGGAATCAGCAACTGTTACTATACTGAAACGATGAAGCAACTCTATGCCGATGCCAATGTAAAGCCAGCGGTTGTACAAAATCGGTTTTACCAGGAAACGGGATATGACGCAGACTTGCGTGACTGGTGCTCTAAGCATGGAGTTATCTACCAGAGTTTTTGGACCCTCACCGCAAATCCTCATATTCTAGGTAGCAATACCGTTCAAACCATTGCAAAGAAGTATAACAAAACCGAAGCGCAAATCTTCTTCCGATATCTCAGCCAATCTGGTATTGTTCCTCTTACCGGAACATGTTCTGAACAGCACATGAGAGAAGACCTCAGCATCTTTGATTTTGAGCTTTCTTCTGACGAGTTAAAGAATGTGAGTCGCCTATTATAGATTCAGATTGGCTTGTTTGACTCGGAAATGCTGCTTTTGATATACTTCTTGAATTTTGGAATTACAATGTCACAAATTACTCGAGTTTGGTTGGATGAATCTGAAGATGAGTGTACTGAGTGCGCTGCCTGTGAAGCTGCATGCGGCGCTGTTTTTGAAGTACCGGAAAAGATGGTTGTTAAAGAAAATGCTGACCTGTCCCTTAAAGAAGAAATTGAAGATGCCGCAAGAGGGTGTCCTGCCAGTACGATTGCCATTGAATATGATAATAGCGGAAAACGTGACAACCCGTTTATAGATAGATACCGATAGAAAATGGATAACGGGTGACCTCTTTTTTTCAAACTAATGAAGTATAAATATACAGTGGAGAAGATTCGTGAAAAGAGATCGAGTCGGTTTGGAATATTAACAACACTTTGCCTGCTTACTCTTATTGCAATTGGCGGTTCTGTTTATACATTTAGAGAACAATTAATAGAATTAGTTCGCCAACCGGATCTCCTGGAGTATCCTGAGGCCAAACGTTGCTCGGAATGCCATCAATCGATATATGAATCATGGAAAGAGAGCCGTCATTCTATTGCCTGGAAAAGTAAAACTTATATTGAAGCAACAAAAAACAGAAGCAAAGAAAAGTGTTTACCCTGTCATATCCCCGAGGAAGTAAAAGCAGGAATAAAACCGGTACCAAGAATTAAGAACAGGGAAGATGGGGTTTATTGTGTCCCCTGTCATGTGATAGAAAATAAAATGAATGGTCCTTATGACCTGTTTTCTCCACCTCATCCTACCGTACAAAATCCGGAATATCGCAAATCAAAAATTTGCGGATCATGCCATGAAAAAACATATGACCAATGGGTATCCAGCGGCTCGGAGAAAACATGCCAGGATTGCCATATGCCGCGTTCAAAAAAACGTCTGGTCCAAAAATTTCCTCTTGAATACTTGCATTCCAAAAAGCTCGTAGGAGATCATCGCTTTATTCGTGGAGAAATAACCGACCAGGACCTACTTGTTAGCAGTGAAATGAAAAGTAACCGGTTACATATTACCTTGTTAAACCGTCTTATACCTCACCTGCTGCCGACAGCAACCAGTGGAGACCCTCGTTTGTTTTTGTATATCAGATTTTTCGACAGGGACGGGAACGAGATCGAAAAAACTAAAGAAATTTTCGCCCCTCAGCAGAAAACAGCGTTGCCGTTTGGTGAAAAAATGATGTTACAATATAAACCAGCCAGGGAGACAAGCCGGATAGAGATTTTACTGCAATTTAAAGCTTCGTGGTCGAAAGAAAAGAAAGTCATTCGAAAGATAGAGCTTGCTCTATAATATGAAGAAAAGCAGCTTTTTTTATTGTTGATCTATTCTGCCGTTTCTTATACTATTTTTTTAGTTGATAGTATTTTATATTAATTTATTTTTTTAAGGAGGCGATTTATGAAAGGTACTCTGAAGGTTTTATTTCTTCTGTTTTTTCTGTTGAATTTAATAATACCACTGCAGGCATACGCAAAAGATGTAGTGCTCAGAAAACCGCCTGAATCATTAGACAAGTTTTATCCGCCATTAAGTAAAAAACCGGAATTTATTATTCAGATGCACAAGATGTCCACTCACTTCGGTGGTGTGTTTGTCGATATGGCTGAGAAAGACTGGGAAAATGCTATAAAGCATAGTGACCAGTTGGTGGAAGAGTATAAAAAAGCGTCAGAAATGGTGCCTGAATGGAAAGATTACTTTGCCCTGGACGCGTCAATAAACTTTGCTAAAGCGGTAAAAACCCGCACGCCACAGGAAATTTATAAGGCTGCTAAAGGACTGGGTAAAACCTGCGGCAGATGCCATACGGACAACTTGATCTCTGTTTGGACCCGCTATCACTGGCCTTCAGTAAAGTCTATTAAAATTGTTGACCCTATCAGCGAGAAAGAAGTGGAGTATGATAAATATATGAAGGCTATTTCCGGGGCTTTTAAAGGTGTAACGGTGAATTTTGGCGAAGGTCAATACGATAGAGCGGGTAAGGCCCTGAACGCTTTTCAGAAAAAATATATAGAATTAAGATCTACCTGCTCTAAATGTCATACGAATGACAATGTTAAACAGTTTTTTGTGGGTGATAACATTATGGCAGCAATGACTGTTATGAAGAAGGAACTGGCATCACCTAAACCTAACATAGGAAATTTTTGGAAAAATGTAGGAGTAGTAGGAAAACAAGGTTGCAAGATGTGCCATCTCACCCACCGTGCTTATTCAAAAATTCAAGAAATATGGGCGACAGAAAAAGTAACACCTAATAAAATCAATTGATGATGAGTACAGCGATCAGCATTAAGGAATAATGAATCAGGGGTCGGGAGTCAGGGACTAGATAACAATTTTCAATTAACAGTTAACAATTAGCAACGCAAAAAAATAATCAGCAGCTACACACCCCGTCCGCTTCGCGGCCCCCTTCTCAAGAGGGGACTTTTTGTAGAGGATTGGGGTCAAATCTTGATTAGTGATTACAGAAAAAGTCCGCGGAAAGATGGCCTGATATAGCCGAAATTAAGGAGGTAGTAATCTGATTCCTGCTATATTACAAACTCCAAACTATAAAAAAAGAAGCGCCTATATATGAAAATGCTTCGATAAAAGCAACACCAAGATTTGGTTTTTCCTGATTAATCAACTCGTCGGTAATCTTTTCACCTGGCAAAAGAATCTTATCTGTCAAAACACGGATAATCGGCAGGAAGATAAATCCCAGGATGACGAAGCTGATAAAAGTAATGAAATTTTCATTCCAGGAAATAAAATCACCACTAACTCCATGTCGAATAATGTTGCCCACGGCTATGAGCGCTCCCGCGAAACTCACTCCAACAGCAACGTTGTCCTTTTCAATATGTTCATGAATGTCATAAGGAGTAATAAAGTTATAAAGCAAACCGGTTAACATGAGGGCGACCTGGCCCAAACCCCAGAACGCAATGGCTGTAACTACACTGCCATCTTCCCCGGAGAGAGATCCGAAGATAATCATACCAGTAGCGAGGTATACCGCGCACTCTACTACCCCTGTTCCAACATTTTGATCTTCGATAAGTTCTTTAACATTGTTGAACTTATACAGGATAAACCTGTCATTGATCACTGCGGATATATTCATCAAAATAATTGCCAGTGGACCGTAAATAAAGATATCGATAAGATCTTCCGTCAAACCGGCTGAAGGACCGGAAATGACCCCACCTATTGCCATGGTAAGTCCGAGGTAATAGCCAACCATTGCTGCGGCAAGAGCGGAATTGTCCTTTTTGACCAATTCTTCATTTAATTTATATGAGCGGTTAATTTTGTCGTTTAGAACCTTGCCAATCAAAAAGAGAACGAACGCGCATATGAGATAAATTACCGCTGATAAAAGATTATCTATATTCATTTATTTAATATTCTATATTTAGTGAAATCAGTCCTACTAATTTGTAAAATCGTATTTTTTTACAAAGTTTTGTGAATAACTTTTTTTTGATAATTGTTTTATAACCACGAAAGACACGAAGATCACGAAGAAAAATTATTTAATACCAATTTATTAATTTTTTATTCTTTTACTTTCCAAAACCTCCGAAACCTCTTCCTCCGCCAAAACTACTACGGCTTCCTCCAAAGCGGCGACCAACCCGTTCGGAAAACCGGGACTTTGCCATTTTTTGTTTCGACATTTTCCGATCAAAGAAGTTCGGATTGGTTCGCTTTGTAAATTTTCCTCCTGTTCCGTACTCTTTATTCCGTCCGAAATATGGACTGCGATTGGTTTGAGCTGTCCGATATGCATTATAATCCGTTCGATAAAAAGTACGATTGCCCCAGCCGAACATATGGGTGAAAAAAGCATATTGTCCATAAAACGCCCAGAAGGAATTGCCGCCGCTGTCCCGGCGCCATTCGCCATACTGCGGGTTCCCCATATACTGGTAGCCGGGCGGATGTGGTGTATTACTCATTCCATCCTTAGTTTTAGAAACCAGGGTCATACCAAGGAAGTTTTGATTGTTTTCGTAGTTACTCCTTGACACCCTCAACCACTCGGTAAGAAAAGACTTTTCCCCTTGAATGACTTTATATTTATGGTAGTAAGAACTGGAAAATCCCCCCGACTCTTTCATGTCCTGCAGGATGATGGAATATTCCGGAGCTCCGGCAAAGTTCGCGACAAGTTTTTCCACCGGTTCTCTCTGCCTGCCGCAGCTAATTAAAAATAGTGAAAAAAGAAAAAGGGTAATAAATTGAAATGATTTTTTCATGTTAAACTACAGAAAGAATATTTTTTTGAAGTTAGAATCGTCTGTATTTCTGTTTTAGGTTAAGCTCTTGTATCACCCTGAAAAAGTCAAGTCAAGGCATTTTTAAATAGATGCTCAGCATGAAGAAAAATTATGTTTTCAAAAGTCTGTTGAAGGAAATAGACTGTTTTAAAAAAACTTCCATGATCTGCTAAATAAATGGAATTATTGAATTATCATTCCAAGATGATATAATGAGCAGTCGTCATGATGCAGAAACGATTTAAATGTGTCTAACTCCCTATCAATCATCTGTGTGCCTGGATTTTCTCCCTGGCATCATATAAATAATGATACCTAAAAGAAAAATTGTTTTAGTACTTACCACTCTTGCCTCTTTATTCCTCTTTGCCATGATCGCTTTAAACCTCATCTTTCGATTTATGGATATAAGTCCATACCAGCTCCAGATAGCACAAGAAATCGAAAAGACAATAAATCGAAAAGTATCGATTGGTGACGCCAGACTAAGTTTTATAAATGGGCTGGATATTGTTATGGAAAATGTGATTATTAAAGAAAAAGATAAAAATGAAAATTTTATAACTTCTGATCGGTTTGTCGTATCCTTCTATTTTTTCCCATTATTTAATAAACAACTCGCTATTAAAAAAATTCAGATAATGGGTCCACGTGTTCAGATTTATCGTTCGCAAAAAGGAAAAAGCAACCTCGTGAGCTGGATTAACGAGGTGATTCCAAACAAATTTTTTTCTGAAATTCAGGAGAAAAGAACTCTCTTACCGATAATGAAAAAATTGGTAATAAAAAATGGTCAACTTATTGTACAGGACACAAAAGTTTCGGAAAAACCGTTAATAACCAAAGTCTCCAATTTTAATTTGAAGCTTGCTCGACCATTTATGAA
The DNA here is from genome assembly GCA_036011265.1 of Nitrospinota bacterium. GTDB lineage: Bacteria > Nitrospinota > Nitrospinia > CAJXCL01 > CAJXCL01 > CAJXCL01. The sequence continues at coordinate 29,960 of DASCNB010000003.1, forward strand.
AAGAGCCATTACCGGGATCATTGAAGGAAAGATAGAGAATGAGAGACAGCCCACATCATTTAAGATAGAAACTGAAATTAAAAAAATGGTAGGTGATGTTTCATTAGAAAACCTGTTCTTAAAAGGAAATATTAATTTAAGCTCGCTAAATATAAATCAGTTTCAACCTTACATAAAACAAATTTCCTGGGCTAAAAAATGGAATGGAAATATTGGTTTGAATGCTACTTTTGAAGGATCTTTTGCAGGGGGATTTAAATCTACCGGTAAAACCGAATTAAAATCTTTAGGCTTATCCCAGAGACCTGTTTTGTCCGATCCACAAAAAATTCACCAGGGGGAAATAGATTATGATTTATTCTGGGATAAAGAAAAATTAGATATTAATAAATTCAAAATTAAACTAAGTGATGTAATCTTAACGGGAAAAACT
>DASCNB010000004.1:0-2998 GCA_036011265.1 Nitrospinota bacterium
TGGCAGCGCAAACGGCTGTTAACCGTTGGGTCGTAGGTTCGAATCCTACCACCGGAGCTTTCTCAAAAAAGGCGGAACTTGTTGCTGTTTAATGAGTTCCGCCTTTGCTATTTTTTGCCAGATAGTACACTCAGCGAACTACTTTTTATTGGCTGAAATTTCTAACTCTAAAATTAGTTTGTCAAATTCATATTTGTTCATATCTTTTATTTATTTTTCATTGACTTTTTCCCTTCCTCAATTATTTTCCTGCTTAAGTTGGAGATATGAAAGTGGTGGCTTTTAATAGTATTGTTTCTCATTTTGTATTGAAGTTTTTTTCTCCACCAGTCATTGTTTGTCCTGTACTCAACCTCAAGCTCTGCAATGGTCATAAAATTAACTTCTTCTAACATAATATAAACGACACTTGCCATAAAACCTTTTTCTCCATGGTCAGCCCCTTGTTCCATCAACTGGTCTCTTATCTCTTTACTCAAGTATTCTGTAAGGTAGGAAAGCAGTTTGTCTCGCTCTTTAACTAATTGGATATTGTCAGCCTTATACCAGCCCCAAAATCCTAGCACAGAGAAAAATATTGTCAGCAAGACAGTTAAAACAAAAAAATCAAAGCGTGTTAATTTTATTTTGTCCCCTTTCTTAATTCACATTCAAATTCAACAACTCTCGTTTCCTTAGTTTCATATTGCCAATATCAGGTTGGTATCCAACAGCGGCACACTTGAGCACCAGAATCAGGGTTAGAAGCCTGATTCGTTATGGCTGGAGACCCTGATATACCATGTGAATTCTGTGCAGTCTGGAAATCATACTCACTATTCCACTCCCAATCTGACCTTACCCTGAAAAACTGATCCACTTTAATGTAAATAATTTTGCTGGATGTATGGAGTTTTTTTAAGAAGAAGACTATGCGTTTGGTTTAGACCTGCATAGTGAAAAAGATAAGACTTAATGAATATTCTTTTGCGGTTATATTGCGTTTAAATTAGAGTATGCAGCAGCAGCAGCGCCCCTCACATCTTCACTTGAATCTCCTAGTAAAAGTGCAATTTGCCCCATGGCATCTTTGGCTTTGAGGTTGGCCAAAGAGGTAATAACTGCTTTTCTTACATCGGCACTCGTATCTTTAATGGCAGTGAGGAGAGGTTCAATTACTTCATCTGATTTTGTATTCCCTAAGGCGATGGCGGCAGTCTTGCGAACATCCTGTGCCGGATCTTTTAACAATTCTGTAATGGGCTTCAAGGCTTCCGGAGGTTTGAGATGATTAAGGGCTATTACCGTTTCCATCCGTATTCCTTCATTTTTATCGGACAAAGACTGAATTAACTGTGGCACTGCTTCTTTGGCCTTAATTCTCCCTAAGATTATAGTAGCCGTCTTTTTTATAGGAAGTTTATCTGATTGGAGCAAAGGAATGATTTTGGGAGCAGCCTTTGTGGCCATCATGTTACCCAATCCTGCCAGAGCTGCGATTTTTAAGTTATCATTGTCTGACGCTAACATTTCTATCATTGGATCCACTGCGGCTTCCGGTAAAATTCTCGAAAGTGCGAGCGCGGCTGCTTTTTTGACCTGAACAGGCACTTCTTCTTTCTTTTTGCCGCCACCACCACCAAAAGGACCTGACTGCTCTTTAGGTCCCCCATCTCCTCCCTTACCCATCAAATTGTCTAAAATAGCTTTTCGTAAATCGCCTTTAGTCGCTTTTAAAATTTCTTTGAGTGGCTCAGCGGCAGCTTTGGCTTCCAACAAACCAAGCGATGTTATAGCGGCTTCTTGAATCTGCCAGTGCTTATCTTTTGTTAGTTCGATAAGCGCTTGAGTGCCTTCTTTAGCTTTTAAATTCCCAATCGCAAGTGCGGCAGATTTTCTAACATTGGCGTTGGAATCTTCTATAGCGTTCATTAAGATTTTTTTTATATCCGCCAAAATGTTCTCCTTTTCTTATAGATATGAATTTACATGACGATCAGGATGAGATGCAATATAAATATTCTAAACCATCTTGATCTCTCTTATATTATAATAAAAAAAGTATTATATCCTCAGGATTTTATTTTTTCCACTGTTATTTTTATAGTTCTCATTTCTCCATTTCTAAGCACTTTTACTTTAACAGACTTGCCTATTTCAGCGAAAGCGACCATCTTTTTAAGCGCTTTAGGGGAAGTAACATCGCTGCCATCAAACACAATTATAATATCTCCCTGTTTTAGTCCTCCTTTATGAGCCGGAGCTTTAGGTATAACTTCACTAACTAACACCCCTTTTTGAAAAGTTGTTTTAAAAGTTTTTGCCAGTTCCGGCGTTAGGGGTTGGATGCTGGCTCCCAGCCAGCCTCTTTCGACTTTCCCGTTTTTTATCAGCTCTTCGCTGATTAATTTTGCCATTTTAATTGGTATAGCAAAGCCAATCCCTGTACCCTCTCCGATAATGGCAGTATTGATTCCAACAACGTTCCCCTCTAAATCCAATAAAGGCCCGCCGCTGTTTCCCGGATTGATGGAAGCGTCTGTCTGAATAAAATTTTCATAGGTAGTGATCCCGACATCCGAACGGCCTTTAGCACTTATAACTCCAACGGTCACGGTTCTGTCCAGGCCGTATGGATTTCCGATGGCTACGACCCATTGCCCTACTTTAATATTTTCCGAGTCTCCTAAAGGAGCCTGAGGTAGTGATTTGAAACTGTCAATTTTAATAACTGCCAGATCGGTTTTTTTGTCTGAACCAATCAAAACTCCCTCGAAACTCCGGTTATCAGATAACTGAACTAAAAGATGCTCGGCATTTTTGATGACATGATAATTGGTTAAGATATAGCCTCTAGGAGAAATAATTACTCCTGATCCCAAATTTTCAACACTGTATTTTTTAGGTTTAATCATTTCGCCTAATAAGTTCTGGAATTTTTCAAATGAAAATTTATTTTTAAAAAGATGAAACCCACCAGGAGTTTTTTGGGTTTGATAAAGGGTTCTGATATTAACAA
>DASCNB010000005.1:0-5315 GCA_036011265.1 Nitrospinota bacterium
GGATGAGGTTACAGGGACCATATTCCACCACGCTTTTTAATTATTTGGAAGAGAAGAAGGAGTATTATGACTATTTCATATTTTTTACGTATCTTTATGCCACTACATTTTTTGGTCTTCCTATCGTTAAGAATAAAGCCCTGATGGTTCCCACAGCCCATGATGAACCGGCTATTTATTTAAAAATATTTGATGAATTATTCGATCAGCCCGTGCGCATCATATTTAATTCACAGCAGGAAATGAATTTCCTTCGTCGAAGATTTAAAAACCTTCCAGAGGGGGACCCTATTGGAGTCGGAATTAATTGCCCAGATCATTTTGATGGCAACAGGTTTTGCAGAAAATACAACATAAAAAATGACTTTTTGTTATATATTGGGAGAATCGATACCGGTAAAGGTTGCAAAGAACTGTTTGATTTTTTTTTAAAATTTAAGGAAAAAAATAAAATAAGAACTAAGTTAGTCTTGTTAGGCAAGCCTCAAATGGGCATACCTAAATCAAACGAAATTATACATTTAGGATTTGTTTCCGAACAGGACAAGTTTGACGCGCTTGACGCATCCCGCTTTCTCATAATGCCCTCCTTTTATGAAAGTCTGTCTATGGTTACCCTTGAAGCGTTCTTTACAAAAACCCCTGTTTTGGCTAATGGAAGGTGTTTGGTTTTGAAAGACCTGTGCAGAAAAAGCAATGGTGGATTGTATTACACCAATTATGCTGAGTTCTCAGAATGTCTTAACTTTATGTTAGAAAATAATGGAATTTCAAGAAAACTTGGGCGCCAAGGAGCAGTTTTTGCTGAAATGAATTACAATTGGGATACTATTGAAAATAAATTTTTAAAATTAATAAACCAATTAAATACTCAGTAGGAGCAGGTCGCTATGCTTGTCAAGCTTGTTTGGTTTTTATTTTTTATAATTGCCGAGATATTAGAAATTACAATTATAATTGCTGGACTTGTTAAGGAGTCATTCTTTATACTTTATAGAAAACTATATCCTTTTTCAGCATTCTCTCCTAAAAATATCCTAATTGTAAGAACTGATAGACTTGGAGACGCCGTAGTGACAACCCCTGTTATTGCAGCTCTGAAGGGTGTCTGTCCAGACTCAAATATATATATATTGGCTTCCACACAAAATGAATTAATTTTTAGAAACAATCCTTATATTGAAAAAGTCTACAGTATTAATGTCGACTCCTGGTTGAAATATAGGCCCACTCCTAAAAACAACAAGGAATTGCTTTCAGTTTTAATGAAAGAAAGTTTAAAATTTATAAAAGAACAAATACCGGATACAAATTTGTGGAGTACTTTAATGAAATTAAGATTTAAAAATATAGATTTGTCTATTGACTTAGTTGGTCGAAGAAGGACATCTTTGATCGGAATGATGATAGGAAAAAAGAGCATAACTCATGACTTAAAAAGTTTTTCATATATGTCTGATTATTGCTTAAAGATGCCTTTTGTCAGTGTCTATCCTCATATGCATATTGTAAAAAGATATTTTGATTTAGTATCTCATGGAATAAAATCTTTTGATAAAGTTAATCCATTCAATTACCGACTAGAAGTATATGGGTATGCAACAGAAAATATTGAAAAAAGAAAGCGATTCCTCTTTCATGTTGGAGGTGCTACTTATAGGCGCATCGATAATAATCGTCTTTTAAACATTATTAAAAAATTTGCCTCAAGAGTTAAACGCAAAATTTATATTCTTGATGAACCAGGGAATCCTAACCTTGTTTTTTTTAAAAAGAATTTAGTGAATTATAAAATTGAATTCATTGATGAAATAAGCACAGAAAATTTGATAAAGCTTTTGGGTAAACACATTCATTTTGCTTTTATTCCTGATGGTGGGGTTGCACATGTTTGTACTGCTCTTACAAATACTATAGTATATTTTGGACCGGGGGCAGTATGGGTCTGGCATCCCTGGTCAAAATCCGAACCTCGTCATGTTAAAACTTATGATAACCGAGCTGAGGTATGGGAGACAAAAGGAAAGTATTCGCATAGATTTATTTATTGTCCCATAGGTTGTTCTCCCTGCTTAGATGTTGGCTGCGACGAATTACACTGTCTCCAACCACTACAAACCGATATTTTCACCGAACAAATAAAAGAGTTAGTAAAAATTTAGATCCGTTACCAAACAGAACATAATGTTAACTATTTTTAAAAACATTTATTTATTCCGTGAATTGATATTAAATTTAGTTCTTCGTGAAGTACAAATGCGTTATAGAAGAACTTTTTTTGGATTTTTATGGTCTTTTTTAAATCCTCTATTGCTCATGATGGTCTATACCCTAGTATTTTCTTTATTTGTAAGAATTGAGATGGAAAACTATTCCAGTTTTGTTTTTTGCGGACTGCTCCCCTGGATTTGGTTCACTTCATCGCTGAACGATGGTGTAAACTCACTCATTAAAAGCGCCCAGCTTGTTACAAAAACCTATTTCCCTGTAGAAATTCTTCCTGTTGTTTCTGTTTTGACTCATCTTGTTAATTATTTATTTAGTTTACCACTCCTGATTATGTTTCTTATGTTCAATAAAATATCCCTAGGGTTGCCTTTATTAATTTGTTTCATACCACTTCTACTGTTTCAGTTCTTATTTACCCAGGGGTTAGTATTTATTACTGCTGCTCTTAATGTGTATTTTAGAGACGTTCAACATATCGTCGCAAACCTGCTTACCCTGTGGTTTTTTTTATGCCCCATCATCTACCCTTTTACGATTATTCCGGAAAAATATAAATTCCTGATCTATCTCAATCCAATGGCATTATTTTCAATGGCTTATCAGAATATTTATTATTTTAACCGTTACCCCGAGCTGCCAAGTTTTATTACACTTTTGTCTGTTTCCTTTACCATTTTTTTCATCGGGTCTACTCTATTTAGTCGTCTAAAACCTGTTTTTGCGGAAGAACTTTAAAATGGATGCCATCAAGCTAAAAAATATATCAAAAAAATTTAGAAATCGGAATCTCAAAACTCAACATACAACATTGAAATCTCTTTTACTAAGAGAATCTAGTTTTCCTAAAGGCAATGGTTCATTTTATGCGTTAAAAGACATAAGTATTTCAATTGAAAGAGGGAAAACCGTTGGGATTATAGGACACAACGGTTCAGGGAAAAGCACCCTTCTAAAAATAATCTCTAAAATTTACAGACCGGATACTGGACGCATAAAGGTTAACGGCAGAATTTCAACTTTGATCGAACTAGGCGCAGGTTTTCATCCTGAATTTTCAGGAAGAGAAAATGTGTTCATCAATGGAATAATTCTTGGCCTTTCAAAAAAAGAAATAAAAAGTAGATTTGATTCCATCGTTGAATATGCGAACCTTAAAAATTTTATCGACGCACCTGTCAGGACTTATTCATCAGGAATGTATATGCGTCTAGGTTTTTCAATCGCTGTAAATGTTGAGCCGGATATCTTGCTAATCGATGAGGTTTTAGCCGTAGGGGATGAAGCCTTTTCTCGAAAATGCAATGACAGAATTGAAGATTTGCAAAATAACGGGAAAACTCTTTTAATCGTTTCTCATGATTTACAGGCAATAGAAAAGTGGTGTGATGAGGTCATCTGGCTGGATCAGGGTATGATAAAAGAAATCGCTCCACCGCACAAGGTTATAGAGAGGTATATAAAAAGCGTTACTAATAGTGATCATGGTTCTGATAGAGGGAACGCATTGAGTTTGAAAAAAGCTGCCATAGGAAAACATGGTAGAAGATGGGGCACAAAAGAAATGGAAATCGTTTCTATCAGACTTTTGAATTCTAAAAATCAGGAAAGTTCTGCATACAAAACCGGCGACAGAATGACAATCGAAATCGGGTACAAAGCAAACAAACCTGTTTCTAACCCTGTGTTTGGCTTTGCTTTTTTTCGAAGTGATGGAGTACGCTGCTACGGCTCCAATACAAATATTGAAAGCATTCCTTTGGTAAAATTAAAAAAAGATGGATTTGTATACATCGATATAAAAAGGCTGGACTTCATCACTGGATCATATTATCTCGATATAGCCATACATGATCAAAATGAGTACGCTTTCGATTACTTGAATAATTGTCTATCATTTCTTATAAGTTCAGATATAAATGATACTGGGATATTTCGTGTGCAACATACATGGAAATTTATATAAGATTATTTAACTATTTTTATATGCTGTACTTTTTAATTGAGTCATGAAAGTTAAAAAAATAGGTTTGGCAACAAAATTGGAAATGAAAATATGCAAAAAGAGTGGTCGGATAAACTGGAGATAGGTTCAGGGGGAAATCCAGGTGAGGGTTTCACTCATCTGGATATTAATCCAAATGCACCACATGTGGAATTTATTGGAGATATAAGAGCTATCTTTATGCCAGAGGAATTTGATATCAATTTGTACCCCACTCTTTTACCCTTAAAAGCTAAATCACAGGAAGATGAATTACTTTTATTCAAAGAGATAAGGCTATATCACGTAGTAGAGCACATTCATTGGTACAATCAAATGGCTATGTGGCAATGGTTATACCAGCTCCTGAAGGAAGGCGGTAAGCTCGATATAGAGACCCCAGATATGGAATGGGTCATGAAACTCTATCTTAAAAATCGCAGCAAATGGAGAAGGTTTTTGAATGGAGGAATATTTAACTATCCTCGCAATGAACATCCGGATATTTCTGCTAACACCGGCGAATCACTAAGCAGGTGGGTTGCTTTTAAAATTCATTCCGGTGGGTCCTATGATAAACCTTCAGGAATTTATGATCACCACCTTGGTATGTATGACAAAACTCGCCTGAAAGCGGAATTAGAAAATAGTGGCTTCAGTTCAACCGTTTCGCAAATTCAAGGAACATTAAAGGCAATTGCTGTAAAACAGATCAAAAAAAGTTGAGGTAAGTAACTCTGGTAAGGTTAAGAACTATTTGGATTCCTTTTATGGGTGAAACCAAGCTTACTCTTTCAATAGTTCATCAATAGCATCTTCTACATATCGTAGCTTTATATTCAGCATACAGGACAAAGTCCCTGTAGCGCAAGTTATATGGCCTCTTTCTACTTTCTGAGGATGATAACACGGCTGACATTCTATAGGATTCGAAATCGATCGGTGAAAGTTTGAAAATGGTTCTAGAAGCTTGGAGGATGACGGTCCATAGATAATTATGGTCTTTGCACCTACCGCCGACGCCAGATACAAAGGTCCGGAATCGTTTCCTATTACAATAGCGGCTCTTTTTAAAATTGCCGCAAGTAATTCAAAGGATGTCTTT
>DASCNB010000006.1:0-3073 GCA_036011265.1 Nitrospinota bacterium
CGGTACTTAAATCCATAATGGCATCAGCCCCCGCCCTGACAGCCACATCCAACTTTTCCAATTCTTTTTCAAGGCTTGCGTCATCCATAGAAGAACCAATATTAGCATTGACCTTGGTGCGTAAGCCTGCTCCTACTCCGAGGGGTTTTATTTTGTGGTGGATATTTTTTGTTATAACAACTTTTCCTTCGGCAATTTTTTCTCTTATTGATTCCGGAGTAGTTTTTTCAGACTCTGCCACTTCTTTCATTTCAGAAGAAATATTTCTGGCTTTCGCTATTGCTAATTGTGTACTCATAAATTCAGTGTAGGCAAGATCAGAAAAAGAGTCAAGAATAATTAGACGGGACTACAGATCGCACTGAGCAGGACAGAATATTAAAGATGAAAAGATTGTTTTCTTTTGAATCGCAAGTTAACCGAATATAGCTTTTCATTAGCATATATTTAATAGATGCTCGTACATTCCATTTTATATTTGAAGTTTTTATCTTATTAATTTTATTCACTTTATCACTCCATTTTTTTTGTACTGATTTAGCGTTAAAGTCCATTAAAAACATGCCGTATAAAATAACAGGGAGCTTAAAATGCTAAAACATCTTCTTTTCTTCATAATTTTGATTACTCCTGGAATTATGCCCGGTGTATCTCTTTCATCAGAATCACTATCACAATTAATTGGTGAGGGAGATTCTTTTTTTTCTCAGAGAGCTGTTGGGCACATGGCCGATAGGGCAACAACTGCCCCTATCCTGCAAGCCATTTCATCCTACGTATCTGCCTATAACAATGAAATCCAATCACCTGAACTTGTTATAAAGATCATGAGATCCCTTTACTTTTATATTGCTTATGCTGAGAAGGATGTTAAAAAACGGAAGGAAGCACTCTGGAAGTCTATTAAGATAGGGGAGGAAGCGCTCAAAAAGTATCCTGATAGCGTGGGTATAAATTACTGGCTCGGTGGTTGTTGGGGAAGATGGGGAGAAATAAACGGAGTTTTCGCCTCCGCAAAAATGGGTGTTGCCGCTAAAATAAGATATTATGCAGAGAGAACTATAGAGTTGGACCCCGCATACGCAGATGGGGGTGGGTACAGAACCTTTGGGATCCTCCACTCTAAAGCCCCTAAGATACCCTTTATTCTCCCCTGGCCGAGTAATAAAGAAGCTGTGAAGTACCTCGCCAAGGCGGTTGAGACAGGACCGGAAAACCTCACAAATCACCTTTACTATGCAGAGACTTTAGCAAAAACCGGCCGAATTCAAAAAGCTATAAGTCACCTGGAAAAGGTAGTTAACGCGGAGATCGACCCTGAGAAATTAATTGAAGAATTAAAAGACAAGAAGAAAGCGCAATCTCTTCTGGAAGATTTAAAAGATTATTAGACAACAAATCGTTTTTCCGTTTCACTTATATTACACATAAAAATAGTTAATTGTATTTGGAGAAAGCCTTTCGATATTAATCTTAGCCTTATTAAATATTCTTATACTTCACGCATTGCACTTTCTTTGCATTCATTCCAAAAACCTCTATAATTAACTTTTTGATTGCAAATAAGTTATCATGCAGGATGGGTTTTAAAGTCCACTAATTTTTCCATAAGATGCTTCTCCTAATATAAATTTTATGAGTATATTAAGTTATTGATAAAATAGATATAATTGGATTAAAATGAACCTGCTTTCGTAAAATAATTACAAATTCTAAATTAAAATTCTTGACATCCTTCAGGTGATTTAATATTATTTAGGGTTTGACATCATTCATATTAACAACTTCTTCTTCAGTTATAAATTCTTATTAGATAAATAAAAACAGTTTCTTAGAGCAGTCATAAATGATTATAGCGAGTAGGTCTTAGTTTTTCTTCTTCAATAAACGCAAGGGAACAGGGTCGTTCGAAATTGTTTAAAGCGCTTAAAAAGCAATGTAAGGAAATCGGTGTTTTGACTGAAACAAAAAATGACCGTAATACGTTAAGCAAAGTATAAAATAAAAAAGAAAAAAATCTCGGCGCTTAAATAACTGTCTAAACTCCAGGGACATTTAATATACTTATAAGGGGTAATTGGCTGTTGACGGGTTTTGTCTCTAATAGCATAGTTGAACAAATCAGATCAACTTCTGATATTGTTGAAGTTATTGAAGAACATGTCCCTCTTAAGAAATCAGGGAAAAACTTTGTTGGCTTGTGTCCTTTTCATTCGGAAAAAACCCCTTCTTTTAGTGTAAGCTCGGAAAAACAGATTTATCACTGCTTTGGCTGCGGTGAAGGCGGAAATGTTTTTTCTTTTTTAATGAAGTTCAGTAATGTCTCCTTTCCTGAGGCTGTAACTAAGATAGGAAAGAGATATGGTATTACTGTTCCCACAGAGGTTCATGGCAGCAGGGGAAAATCTTTATACAGCTCTCAAGCCGACAAAAAAGAAAAATATTTTTCTGTAAACAGGCTCGCAGCGCAATATTTTCAGCAAAACCTATTTAAAGGATGCGGAAAACCGGCTCAAGATTACCTTCACAAACGAAATATCTCTTCTGACAGCGTTAAAAAGTTTCAAGTTGGTTACTCTAGTAAGAGCTGGGATTTTCTTTTGACCCATTTCAGGAAAAAAAATGTTGCTTTTAAAGATTTAGAAAAAATTGGTTTGGTTATATCAAAAGGATCTGGAACAGGGTATTATGACCGGTTTCGGGACAGGATTATTTTTCCTATCATAGGCCTTGACAGCAAAATTCGAGGTTTTGGCGGTAGAGACATCAGCCACAATGAAAAAACTCCCAAGTACATTAACTCTCCAGAATCTGTCATTTACAATAAAAGCGAAATATTATTTGGATTTAATATTGCAAAAGAAAGTATCCGAAAAAAAGGCTTTGTAGTAATTGTTGAGGGCTATTTTGATTTAATATCTCTTTACCAGCATGGATTTGAAAATGTACTTGCTACTTGTGGAACCGCGCTTACAACCAGGCATGCGGGCTTGATCAAACGATATACTAATAATGTCGTACTCCTTTTTGATTCTGATGAGGCAGGTTATAAAGCTGCGGCAAGAGGGTTTGA
>DASCNB010000007.1:0-3763 GCA_036011265.1 Nitrospinota bacterium
AGATTAGGCGTTGACATTAAGTTAGGGTCAAACTTTGTGCCGTCATCATTGTAATAACAATCAAAATTGAATTCCATTTCTTTCATATTATTATACCAAGGAAATTCTTTAATGATAGTCGCTTTAAAATTATCAACAGGTCCATTTCTTTGTTTAGCTATTCTTACTGCACAAAGGCTGAAATTACTTCTGCATTACCAGAACAGACAGGTGTATAAGTTTTCTATCAACAACCAGTGCTCCCCCTGCTATTTTTTTATCCGTGATACGGATGTCGCTACCTTTCCCCAACGATTGATAGGTGTCCATTTTTGAAGATCGAATATCATCCATAAACCTTTCGGAATTTTTCTTAATTTCTGTTTGTGGTTTGGATTGTTTGGATCGGTTGACCAGGCTTTCAATAAAATAGCTCCTGATCATCTTGTTGTAGATATTTTTGTAAGTTGAAGGGCTGTCAAAAAGTTCCATCCCTATTACATTCCCGTCGACACAAAAAACGCCGCCGGCCTGATTTCGTTTAGGCATGAATTGTACTTCTATTTCTTCTAGGCTAGTCTCATGCTCATCAAAGACATCTGACATCGCTTCCGTATCTGAGTTTACCCCCATCTTAGCTGAGAAAGTATTTATGTCCTCCCATACTTCCTGCTGATCCGATTCTGGTCTACCGCTCATTTCCATGCAATAAGACACTTTGGCAAACTTGTTTGCCCTTGCACGATGGTGGAGGTGATGTTTTGACCTTTTAAACACCTTTGACTGGTAACTCCACCTGGACCTTTCCACACAGGACACCGGAATTATGATTTCTTTTTTTGACGGCACCATAATTGTAATATTGGCGATCCTGTTCTGCTTTGCCCCCAAGAGTTCCTCACCATCTACCATCAAGATGTCTTCATCAGAGAGGTTTTCAAATAATAATTGATTAACATCCCCTTCTTCAGAAACCTCCTTAACCCGTGCTTGCTCCTTATTTAAAGCATCATCCAGAGTGATATAATCAGACTTTGCTTTTTTCCCATTACGTAGTGGTATCAAGGCCAAGTTTTTTGACGTAAGGATTTTTCCGATTTTCAGACTTTCCAGTTTATCCAGTAATACTTGTTTCATATTTCTACCTCCTTTTCGTTAAATGAAATATGTGCATTTAATCTTTGTATTTCGATCTTTAACTTCCTCAAAATGCCTTCCATATTTTTTGATTTAATTATAGAGAGCACTTGTCTCAAAGAGTGAGGCAGCAAAAAAATAAATTAAAATTATTTAATTGATTTAATGGGGGTTATACTGTTGGAGTGTTTTTGCTAATGATTGTTTTATCTCGTTTCTCAAAAAAGGCGGGGATATTACCTTTACGGAGGATCCATAACTGAGGATATCTATGATTAACTCTCTTGCATCGGAGAATGGAATTTTTAATTCAAACACATCTCCTATGAATTTTCCTTCCTGTTGCGGATGCCATTGTCCTGAAGAAACCCAAGGTGAGACAGACTTGCTGAATTGGAGGATAGCTTTGTGCTTAGGTCTTCCGGAAAAAATACCGTATGATTCGGAAAAATGAAGGTCGAGTTTTTTTTCCGGAACAGTTTTTGCCCGTTCTTTTAAAATAGTAGCTTTCTTCGTCCGATCTACCGAAAATGTCCTCAAACCGTTCCTAAGGTGGCATAGGGCATCGAGATACCAGTTGTCCCTGTATAGGACCAATCTCTGGGGAGATATTTTTCGCTCGGTATCTTGATTGCTCTCCCGACCATGGTAGCTTATCAATAGCTTTTTTCTACTGATTGTTGCGTTAGCACATTCACTGAATATTTTATCGTCAACCTTCCTAAAGGCCATTTTAAGGATTCTCACTCTTTTCCCCAGTTCATCTCCTGAATGTCCTGTAGTTTTCAGGATCTCTCTTATTCTATCTCTCAGCGGACCGATATGTTGATCGAGCAATCCAGGTTGAGCATTTTTTAAAAGTTCATAGCTCGTGAGAAGGGATTGAATTTCTGAGGCATTAAACCAGAGTCCCGGAAGTTCATATGGATGTTCACCCGAGGTTGCATAATGGTAACCCTTGTACTTTCTGTCATATTCGATTGGGGCTCCCAGAAAATCACGAAGGTCTTCAACAATTCGGGCAAAGGTAGCTCTTGAGCATTCAATTCTTTCCTGTATTTTCTTGCCTGACACAGGGTATCTTGAATTGCTCAGGATATTATGAAGTGCGTAAATCCGATCAAATCTGTCCATAAAGAGGGGATGCTTTCTCTTAAAAAGATGTGATCAGTTCTTTAATGCCGAAAGATTAAAATATTCACTCCTAAATAGCGGGCTATACTATATTTAAGGTAAACGTCGTTTTTCCCATGTAAGAAGAGTTCCAAATGGATATTTTTTACTCTTCGTTAGCATCAAAACAATGTCAACTGACCTATTCCACTATCTGGTTTTATGAAGGATGAACCTTGTGCCAGCTGGAATAATTTTTCGAGCGTCTTAATGCCAATGCCCTTAACACGTGCCAATTGATTAAGTTGCACTATATTGGGCGATTGCATGGCATCAATTACTTTAGTCACGTAATCCTTTCTCAATCTTGTTAATCTTGATATGCCCTCAATATCTTGCGACAACAACCATTCCTTCGTTGTGTCATATATTCTATATAATATAGTTAGTTACCAATAGCACTTAAAGTATTACTACATCATAAGCATGTTTTGGGGCATTAAAAAAACCCTAAGCTTAAAGGAGCATATAATCTGTATAAAATTTTATTTGATAGTAGTCCACTTAATATTTTTATTCTCTTGCTTTAAGCTTTCTGCTTTAAGATATGACCACCAGAGAATGTCAAACATCCGTACCTTTGTTAAGCACTTTAGGTTTTCATCAATTTTATTGTAAATCCGATTTAGGTTTTTCAAGTTACCTCCCTTTTCCATATTTTCATAATAGCTAATAAGTATTTCATCCGCTTTTTTTACTGTCCATGATGGATTCCATATTTGGTATTTCATTTGGAGCGGATCATCAAGCATAGGAATAATATTTGGATAAAGAGTATGTAAAACCTTTGTCGCTTTTGACAATCCCATCCCTGGAATTTTCAATAATTTTTTAACAACCTTGTCATTCAGCTCTCTAATATTCTTTTCTCTTCTTGCATTGCTATTTTTTAAAAAGACATCCAAGTCATCTTTGAATATGCATAAATTATTTGCATCACTAATTATTCTTTTACACTTCTTAAAAAGACTTCTATTTATTCGTGCGCCTATCTTATTCACATCAGTAATTTTTCTACCTTTATTATTTATGAGAAGAAGGTCATAGTTCTTAAAAAAATTGCTTTGAAAACAGTAAGATTCAATTAATGCAACTGGGTCAGAAACTTTAAATTGTACTTTTGAAAATAACCAGAATTTCATTTCTATATTAATTAAAGTTTAAAGATTTCATTTTTCTTTTACTGTACAATTTCTCTCAATTTTTCCAATAGTTGCACCATTGAAAAAGTATCGAGTGTAGATAGGGGGAGACTTGTTATTTTATAAATTTTTCAATCAGTTCCCATCTGTTTTCAAAATGAGAAATATGGCTCACTGTGATGGCAACATGCAAATGACCTACCCTAAATCTTAGTACCACCCGTAGAGTGATGATTTTCTATGCCGTCAGTTGTAGCTTAGCGGAAACTGAGGGCATAGATTGAAACGTTTCTGGTGCTGGCGGTCGATATCCCAGTGAACTGTGAGGTCTG
>DASCNB010000008.1:0-44072 GCA_036011265.1 Nitrospinota bacterium
AAGATTGTAAAATAGTTTCCATTGCTTCTGTTCGGTTGGACTCTAATTTTTTCTTAATAGCTTCAGAATCTCTATGGCTTGGTTTGGGAATCTTACATAGATTATCAACATAAAACCGGTATGCTCTATCGGTTGGTACCCTCCCAGCCGAAGGATGAGGCTGTTTTAAAAAGCCAGAATCCTCCAGATCTGACATGGCATTACGGATGGTAGCTGGACTTAAATCTCTAAGGTATTTCTTTGAAATAGTGCGCGAACCGACCGGTTCTGCCGTTGAAATAAAATGTTTCAGGACAGCTTGAAGAATTTTTACGTTTCTTTCGTTTAATATTTTGGTCATAGCTTTTTTTAAAATAGTCAATCTCCATCCCACAAAACGCCTTATTAAACAAAACTATCAACTATATTAAAAAATGTCAAGTTTTCTATATATGGATGGTTAAATAAGTTCCACTATTTCTTCTATTGTTTTTCTGAGAAGTTCTTTACCGCCAAAAGTCATTCCAAGGTTTCTAATTTTTTGCGTATCAATCTGGTTTTTTGGTCCTTTATTTAAATCTTCTATAATACAGTTGCTGTTTAAAATTTCTGAGGCGATTCGAGCCACTTCCTGATCTGCAATATACATGTCGTAACAATTATATGTCTGCCCCGCAATTCCGTCTGATTGAAGAAGAAGGGAGACAGCTTTCGCCACATCTGCGGCATGAATCTCTTTCCCTCCCGTTGCCACGGAGATTCGTCCGCCCTTTTTCGCCCGCTTGATTAAGTCAAACCATTTACTATGTTCCGGTGGATGTGTTAGACCGTAAATTCCTGTTGGTCTTACGGCGCAGATGTTCCAGGCCTCTCCATAACCAAAACTGTGGACAAATTTTTCAACAGAAGCCTTATAGGATCCGTAGTGAGATAGTGACCAGAGAGGATGCGTTTCATCGAGAGGCCGATCAGCGAGGATGACTTCATGAACCGCACAGGTGGAAATGAAAATAAACCGATCTATCCCGATTTCCTTTGACATGTTCATTAAAGAAAGAGATCCCATCAGGTTTAACTGCAAAAATTCCATGAGGTCTTTTCCGGGATTTGCTCTAAATTGCAATCCTCTTGGACGGGCCAGAGCCGAATGGACAATGGCGTCCATTCCTCTGATTAACCTTTTTTGACTTCCCTGATCACCGAGATCACCTTCAACCCACTCCACTTTCCCGCTCAAATCTTCAAGGCCGCTTGTATCACTGTTAAAGCGCTTCCAGCATCGGCAGATATGGCCTTCTTTAACAAGTTGTTTCAGTATATATCTTCCTAAAAAACCTGTGCCCCCGGTTATCGCTATTTTCATATTTTCTCTCACAATAGATGATATTATAATATGATCTTTATTTTATGGAAAATTTTTTGACCCGCATTAATTGCATATTATACTATGATTGATTTATCAATAATAATAGTTAATTCTAACGCTAAAATCTGCCTTAAATCCTGCCTTCTGTCCTTTTATCAAACGATTAATTCCATTAGTTACAAAGTGTTCAAAGATTAACTTATGAAAGACAAATTGAGACAACCTTTAATAATTTCTGGGTTTTTAATAATTGGTTTTGTGTTTCGCCTTTATCCCCTTAAGTATAAAAATATTATCAACCCGGACGGTGTCTGGTACATAAATCAGGCAAAGGCTATTTTAGACGGAAACTTTGAGCTTGCTTTGAGCTGTGGATACAAGTTTATTTCCATATATCATTTGCTAATTCCGGTTTTTTATACTTTTTCAGAGAATTGGATAACGGCGGCAAAATCCGTCTCTATCCTTTTTGGAACTCTTACGATTATTCCGTTTTACTTAATCGCACGACAGTTTTTCCGTGAATCAACGGTTTTTTTAGCAACCCTGGCATTTACGATCAATCCGTTTCTAGTATCGCACAGTGAGGACTTAATAAAAGGACCCATTTTCTGGTTTTTTGCCCTATATGGAATCTTTTTTTTCATTAGTGCTATTAACCAGAAAGGTAAAGATAATTTTTTAATATTAAGCTGCATATTTTTTCTGATTGCTGGATGGGCCCGTTTTGAAATTATAATTTTCTTTATTGGTTCAGTCCTGTATATATTTATTTTTGGAGGAGAAAAATTAAAGAAACTCTTTTTCTTTTGTCTCCCTCTAATCGTTTTGTCTCTTACAGTCGTCACAGGTATGCTTATTTACAATGAAGATTTTACCCTATGGACATTTTACCTGGAGCCAAGGTTGGTAACGTTTTTCAGGGATCTTTTAGATAGTTTGCTGAATGTCAATATTTTAGAAAAATCGTTTCTTGCTGTATGGTCAATCCTATTGAGGCTAACAAGAGTTTTCTACGCGCCTTTAGTTTTTTTGCTGATAGCGATTGCGGTTACTAAAAAAGAACTACAGCGAAACCGTAATTTCAGCTACTTTATCCTTTTAGCCTCTTTGTCCTTTGTCGCAGTATTTCTTTTTTACTTAAAAACTGAAACCATGGTGGACAGGTATGTTGCCATTATCATGCTTCCCGCTTTTATTTTTATTTGTACCGGCATCGAAGAACTCATAAGGCATTTAAAAGCTAAGGGTTTCAATGATAAAAAAGCTATTGGAACAATTTTTTTATTTATTGTCCTTACGGTTGTTATTTTCCCTCACAATCTTGTTCATAAAAGGAAAGACCAGTTAGTATATGAAGAGATAGGCAATTACATTGCCCGGTTGGAAAAAAATAATCTTGTTAAAATCATAGCCCCTGATGCGAGAGTGTCGCTCTTTGCTAATCTCTATTCCGGTGGAATTGAATGCGCTATGAACAATTTAGAAAAGTATAATTTTCTCGTTAAAATGAACTACCAGAATCTCGTTTTATCTTTAAAAGAAAATAAAATTGATTATTATTTATGGGAAGAAGGCCAATGGAGTGATGCGGATTATAATTTTTTGGCTGAAGCAAAGTCAGAGCATTTTCAAGGAATAATGAACTGGAATACAAAAGATAGAACACTTGCGTTATTCAGGATTAAACAGTAACCTTTTATTCCCTTTGTGATAGATTTATTTTGGAAGTTTTCATTGATTGGCTTTTACCTGCTTTTTGTTTCAGGAAATGTCTCTATAAAAACCAAGTAACGTCGATGATCGATCTTTTCATATTTCCTATGGGAATAGATGATATTTATTTTACGGGAAACTTATAATCAGCATTAACGACATATAATACTATGACCGATTTATCAATAGTTATAGTTAATTACAACGCAAAAGGCTTCCTCGAAGCATGTCTCCAATCGATTTATGAAACTGTTGAATCAATCAAATTTGAGGTGCTCGTTGTTGATAACAACTCCTCTGAAAAAATAGAAGGTTTGATGAAAGGAAAGTTTCCAGATGTAAAGCTTTTTTTGAACAATTCCAATGAAGGATTTGCAAAAGCGAATAATAAGGCAATTAATAAATGTTCCGGACGGTATCTCCTTTTGCTAAATAACGATACTATTCTTCTACCGGGTGCCGTTGATACGCTTTATTCTATCATGGAAAAATCACCTGAGGTTGCCATTCTTGGACCTCAAATTTTAACAGAGGGAAAAACTATACAGGAATCTTTTTATAAAACCCCCAATCTTTTCTCCGAATTCATGAGGAAGAGTTTTTATAATAAAATCATTAAAAGTAAAAAAAGCTTGATAGGTAAAAGGTTGTATATTAAGTATCAAAAAGAACAGGAAGTTGATTGGGTAACCGGAGCATGCATGATGATTAGAAAAAAAGCCATTTTGGAAGCAGGGTTTTTTGATGAAAATTATTTCATGTACTTTGAGGATGCTGATCTATGCTGCAGAGTCAGGGGAAAAGGCTGGAAAGTAAAATATACTCCTTTAGCGAGGATAATCCATTTTGGAGGCATGAGCAAAAGATCTAACGAAACAGCGGTTGCTAAAGAATATAGAGCCAGCCAACTCAATTTTTATAGAAAACATCACAATAAATTTACATTTATTGTGTTAAAAACTTATCTGCTCTTAAAATACATGCATAAGGCAATTTCTTTCATGCTACTTTTTTTAATCAAAAAGAATAGTTTAGCAGAGTTAAAAGAAAACTTAACTGATTCAGGAGATATTTTTTGTTTTATACTGAAATATAGCTATGAATAAACTTCTTTGTAAACCTCTAATGTTTTCTGAGCTGTTTTCTGCCAGGTGAAGAGTTTGGCCCTGTTTATCCCCTTCTTAACTAAGGCGTCCCTTAAGTTATTGTCGGAAAGTGTTCTTTTAATTTCATCGGAGATTTGGTTAATATTTTCAGGATCGACCATTAAAGCAGCGTCTCCTGCCACTTCAGGCATGGATGAAGTGTTTGATGTAATCACCGGTATACCGCATGCCATGCCTTCAATAATCGGAAGTCCGAACCCCTCGTAAGAAGAAGGAAACAAAATGAGTGAGGATGCCTGGTAAAGAGGAACCAGGTCGGCGTCTTTACTAATATTTTTAATGGTCAAAAAATGACCGGGAGCTTTATGTCCTAAAACCTTTTCAATATGTTCTCTTGATATTCCTATCATAAAAATGGAGTATTCCGATCCATATTTTTTAATAAAAAGGTCGAATGCCTTAATAACGTTGGATGCATTTTTATGAGGTTTCTCATTTCCGATATATAAAATATATTTCCCATGGATAAAGTATTTATTTTTAACCTCTTTTTTATGAAGATCATTAACCTGTTTTTCAAATTTTTCATCTACACCTCCGTATACAGAGTTGATTTTATCGCCGGAGACATTTAGAAAGCGAATGATATCTTTTTTAGAGTTTTCAGAGACAGTAATAACTCTGAACGATTTTTGAGCGGCTGTTTTAACTATAAGTTTGTAGTACAAATTTTTCAGCGGCGAATAATGTTCCGCTTGAATCAGATGAATCATATCATGAATTGTCATTACAACTTTACAGGGCGCAAATATTGGGGCAGAAAATGTTGGGGAATGATAAATTTCAACTCCTTCTCTTTTTAGTATAAATGGAATTAGAAACTGTTCCTTCAGTGAGTATAGTTTTATGTTGCATTTTAAAAATCTAAAGTTACTATTTTGTGTAACTGTGTTTAGTATTTTTTCTTCGTTGGAAAGGAGAAGGTATTCATTTTCCTTGTCAATTTCCGCCAGGGCAATAATAAGCTGATAAGCGTATCTCGTAAGGCCATGCATTTTATCCGAAATTACTCTTGCATCTATAGCTATTTTCATTTTTTATATTGAAATAATTTCAGAGTCTTGACTGTGTCAGGATATTAATGGAGGTAACTCTTATAGAGACCGTGTAGACTCTGTAGCAATACTAGGGTTTGCCTTCTTATTAGTGCTTGGATATTTTATTTAAGATGTGCTGCACCCCAAAAATCAAGCTGCAATTTTTATATTAGTTAATAGGTTTTGACTTTCAAACTAATCAGGTATTTTATAGTTTAAAGAAGAATGATGATAATTATTCTTTCAATTATCGATCCAGATTTCAAATATCTTCTCTCTATTCCGAAGACCAATAGACTCTTTTACTTTAGCCATGTCCTCCCCCGGTGAGCCAATAATAAAAAACAAAGTTATTGTAATAATCTAATTTTATAGCAGCCTCTAACGCTTCTTCTATAACGTTGATATCTACGCCTTTCTTGATATTCTTAAGAACTTGTTCATTTCCAGATTCAATACCAAAAGCGAAATATTTAAAATCTGCTCGTCTCATTGCAGAAAGTATTTCTTTTTCCAGTCTATCGGCACAAATTCCATTGTTACAGTTAAGCTCAATATCTTTGAAATCCTTCCGACAGATTTCATCACATATTTTTAAAACTCTCTCTTTGTTCAGTGTAAAGTTTTCATCCAAGATACTTATCTGTTTAAAGCCCCGGTTGTACCAGTATGTATTCCTTCAACAACACTTTCGGCACTTCTCATCATATACTTTTGCCCTATAGACGTGATTACAGGACAATACGTACAATCGAAAGGACATCCTCTTGATGAAACAATACCAATTTCTTCTGTTACATATTTGCCGAGGGGAAATTTTTCAAATCTTGGAAAAGGGAAGCTGACAAGATTCCTCACAAACGGACTGGATTTACCAAAGTTAACATTTCAGTTTTTTCTATATATAAGCCCCGTTATGTTTTCATCCTCATCTCCCTCACATAACTCCAATAATGCATGCTCACCTTCCTGTACTATGCCATAATCGATCTCATGGCATTCTTCTAATACTTTTTCTCTCAGCGTTGAAATATGCGGCCCACCAGCCACCACTGTAACATCATTATATATATCTTTTACGCATTTGATTATATAATATGACCTCTTGTACATAAAGCTCATAAGACTTATGGCAACAAGTCAGGCTTGAATGATGATAATTTGGTTTTGAGAGTATCCATATCGCATCCAGTTGCCATATCTAATACAACATACTCTATACCTTCTTCCTGAAGTGTCTGAGCAAGATAACCAATCCCTGCGGGGGTCTCACTCCAAAATATCTTACTTCGCAATCGGGAAACAATAACATTATTTTTTTATAATTCATACCAACCAAAACCCTTAAACAAATATGAATCTTATTATATTGATGATAACACTATTTAATTAATTCTTTAGCTGTTTTGCCAAAACTATATGTTGCAGCAGGAATGCTGGCAAAGGAGAACAGAGAAAGTAACTTTAACCATCTGATAGGCGATTCAAAAATGATTAATTATATTTCAAATTAAAAAAATCACAAAATTCTATTAATTATAGTTTTTACCGCTGATGTCATTCTTTTGTAAGGTCGTTATTACATAACTAAAAGTGCTATACACGGTGATTCGGCTTACTATTTCTCAATTATTAGATCTCTTGCTTTTGATAAATATTTTATTAAAAAAAACAGCATTACTGCAATGGCATTTCTTCATACACAAACAAAAGCAAAATTCCAATGATTTCCGTTAAAAATCCTGTTACGTGAAGAGTGCCTAATAAATACCCGGACGGAAGAACGATAGTACTTATTTCTCCTTTTTTAGCGGGGCATTTTTATCCATTCTACAGCAAAAAGTCGATTTTTATTTTTAAATTAGTTGAAATATACTTGTT
This sequence comes from Nitrospinota bacterium, assembly GCA_036011265.1. GTDB lineage: Bacteria > Nitrospinota > Nitrospinia > CAJXCL01 > CAJXCL01 > CAJXCL01. The sequence goes on from DASCNB010000008.1 coordinate 7,146, forward strand.
AGTAACTTTTTTCGACCAGAAACGTACATTATCAGTATAATGCATAAAAAAAATGGGTTTAAAATTATTCTAAATGGGAAATATCAGTTAGTAACTTTTGTTGCTTTGTAAGACAAAAAATAAGTTTAAAAGGACCAATCGTAAGACACGTGAATAAAGACCTTAAAAAAAATGTTTTTTTTATATCGAGTTTTGTTCTCTACCTTGGAATACTGCTGTTAATTATGCAATTACGAAGCGATGGCTATTACCCCTTTCCAAAAACTTGGCCGGAGGATAGACTGCTATTAATTGTTTTACCCCACACCATACTTCTCGCTTTGTTCATTATCCGCTATGCCTTCCTGTTGGTCAGCCAAAGTGAAATTAAAACATTTCCAATCAAGAAAAAATGGGGGTATATCTTTTTCGGGACGATTCCGTTGATTGCCATGGTGCTCATTTGTAAATTACATATTATGCAGGCTGATTACTTCAAACCGGTTGGATATACAATGGACTTCGAAATTCTCTTTGCTTTTGTCGGATTGGCGATTTTTCCTATGCTGGGATATTGGTGTTATGTATTGATTAAAAAAAGATTTTTCCCGGCTCTTTTTTTGATGGGAGTTCTACTTAGTAGCATTATCTTGAAGTTCATACCCCTTTTTCTATTCCCAATAACGGCAAAACGTTCGGATTTGTTGCCCATTGTCGAAGAGGCGGCCAAAAGCATTCTTAGAGGCGAACATATTTATAGATACTACTTACTCGATAATAATATCATGACGCAAAATGTCCGATTGTTCGGATTGGTATTTTTATTTTTACCTGCCGTAATTTTTCAGTTGGATATCAGATTGACAACGATTTTTTTTGAATTTGTTATGTTTTTAACAATTTTTTTTTCTATCCCCAAAACTCATCGGATACAAGCTGGCCGGCAAACGACAATCATTTTATCTATATTATTTTTTGCTTTTCTCCCTTATTGGCATTATCGCCACGAATTATATGAAATACCCTTTTGGTTTTTGACGTTTTTAACACTACTTTTTTTGAATAGGAAAGCTTTTTGGCCTGCTTTTCTACTAACTGGGCTAATGATTGGAACCCATCAGTGGGGATGGTTGTTTGCTCCATTCATACTGATTCACATCTTTTTGCACAAAGGGTTAAAGCATTCCTTGCTAGGGGGGATGATAGCGGTTTTGTTAGGCTGGGCAATAATTATGATGGGGAGCGGCTTACATTGGCATGAATTCTATCAGCACATTTTCGGAACATATGAAATAACTTTGCAGGTGAGGGTTAATACGTTGAGTATGTATTTTACTCCCTTTTTCTTGAAAAATAATCTGACATTTCTGCTTCACCCTATACAGCTTACCATCCAGATATTTTTGATGGTATTGGTATTTAAAAAAGGAGATAAAACGGAATCCTTAGCAGGCATTCTGGCTCTTTCGTTAACGGGGATGTTGTTGTTTAATGTCGTTGCCTGGACCTACCAGTATCTTTTGGTTTCGTTCCTTTTATTTCTCGGGACGTATTTCCGTAGTATACGCGAGGCAGAGGAATCGTTATTTTAACATGGATGTATAAAGTTAGCAGGCAGAAAATATGCAACTATATAACGTCAGTAAAAAATTATAATATCAAATAGAATTTTTTTTAAAAATACCATTTTTCTAAGTTGGCAGTTTTAATTTTTTTCCTTTTTTGTATTTTTTTTCTTTTTCTTAAAAACATTGGAATCTGCTTTATGAAAAGCAAAAAACCGATAATTGATACTTGTTCTCGAAACATATATTTTAATATTCTAAAAAATTCAACAAAAATAATTAAAGGAAGGTATTTTAAGAAAATAATGAAAGGCTCATTTTTTAAATAGATTAGATACCGGTTTCTGCTTGAATAGATCCTTAATATTATCTGATTTTCACCTTTGCTACCTCCCCGATAATGATATGCAATTGCGGAAGAGACATACATACTTTTCCATCCGAATAAAACAGATCGCCATGCCAAATCGACATCTTCGAAATAGCAAAAAAAATCTTTATCAAAGTATTCTCCACAAATTTTAATATCGTTAAGCATTTTTCGTCGATAACAGACAGCGGCGCCGTTGATTCCAAAGACATGTTCTGATTTATTATACTGTCCCGTATCTTTTTCCAGCATACCTCTATCTGTCGGTCTGCGAATACTATTACACAGCACTAAACCGGTAGAGTCTATTACATTGCTTTTGGGTTCGGAACCGCAGAAACGAAGCAGCTTGCCGCCAAATGATCCTGTATCTTCATGTTTGCAAGCCTCCTTGATTATGTTTTCGATAAATGTTTTGGTTAAAACCACATCCGTGTTCATTATTAAAACCATATCCCCATTTGTATTTTCTATTCCCTGGTTTGCGGCAAATGCATAGCCCTTGTTTATTTTATTTTTTATGAGACGCGTATGGGGAGAATATCTTTTAAATAAAGCAACGGAGCCATCGGTAGAGGAATTGTCTATAAATAGTAAATCAAAATGTTTGAAAGTTTGTCGTTTAAGGGAATTGATACAATTTTTTATAAAAAGAGCGCTGTTCCAGTTAATAAGAACAATTGATAGCAAAGGAGGGTCAGAAAGATGAATCATATAATGATAATTCTGCGTGGCAGAAGGTTAAAAAACTATTCCTTAAAAATATTATATACACCAAACTCTTTATAAATGTTATTCATCATTTTGCTTATATCTTTTTTGAAGATAAAAGGGTCCCAGAAAGGGTCTGTTACCTTAAATATCTCTTTATCGCTTATTAGTCTTTTCTCTTGAATTGATTTTCTCTTTTTCATAATTTCAGAAATATCTTTTGCGATATTGTCGAGTGCGGCTACATTTGCTAAGTTTCTCTTCGGTACAGGCAAATACTTCTCTTTTGGGTCAAATAAATACAATATCATAGTAAGAAGGACCCAATATATTTTTTCAAATGCCAATTTAATCGTGTTCCTAACTCCTTTATCTTTTGATTTTAAATAAAAAGTATGCCACAAATCTAACAATTGCCTCCTTCCCTTAGTGAGGTGTTCAAAAGTAATTCCTGTGGTCCTTTGGGTGAGTAATATAATAGAGCATATTAATATCCTCTCCATATTTACATCTTCATAATTTTTTAAAATTGTAATTAAGGCATTGCGTTCATATAAAAAAGATTTCTTATAATCATTTATGTCATTGACCGTTGCATGTAAACGATGATAGGCAATAGCTTTAGGAGCATATAAAGTTTTGTATCCCATCAATCTAAGCCTCCACCCCAGGTCAACATCCTCAAAAAAAAGAAAATAACTTTCGTCAAATCCATTTATCTCTTCAAAAACATTTTTATTTATCAGCATTGACGCGCCGCATGGGAAAAATATAACCTTTTCAGAAGCAAACTTACTATTATCTTCTTTTCCCTGTGCTATTTGACCGGCAAATCCAATGAGGCTTACCGTGCCACCAACAAAGTCTATTTTTGTTCCATCCCAACTAAGAATTTTAGAGGCGATGCAAACCACCTTATTCTCCGGTTCGAGAACAGTCACCATCTCCCTTAACCATTCCTTGTCAACTCTCGCATCGTTGTTAAGAAATGCTAGGTATTCTCCTCCTGCCTTAGTTACTCCCAGGTTATTGGCCCCGCCAAAGCCAATATTTCTTTTATTTTCCACAAGAATTACCTCCGGGAAATTTTTTTTTACATACTTTACAGAGCCATCGTTAGAGGCATTATCTACCATGATTACTTCAATCAAAGACTTTGGATAATTAAGATTCTTTAAAGAATCGAAACAATCCTTCAAGTTATGCTTTCCGTTGTAATTGACAATTATAATGGAGACAAACGGCTGATTATTCATAATTAAATACAATTTTTAAAAGATGTTTGTTGTGTTATTCATGGTAAACTTCCCATTGATGGTTGATTTTAATTAAGCCCTCAACATTTTCGTCACTGTTCTGTTTTATCCTGAATCCGTAAATATTCTCTATAGCGTCTACCACAAAAACTTCATCTTTTCCAAAAATGCCGATATGCAAAAAATAATCACCGGCAAGGAGATTGGTTTTCTCATAAGTTATTTTAAAATAACCTTTTTCTCCTTTCTTTAAAGATACAGATGGGTAAACATTATCTTCTCTCGTATTTGGTCCATAGACATAAACGCCGTCAGACCTGAGAATTGCTATGCCAAAGACAGGAGAATCTAGATCTTCATGAACATTAAAATTTACTTTTATAATAACGTCATCTCCTGTTGAGAACTCTTCTCTCAACTTATTTTGTGAGTCTATTACTTCTATATTTTTTATACTGACAGCTTTACTTTCTCGAATGCCCTGGTCAACCCTTTTCGAGTATTCCGAACTTTCCTCCAACTTCCTTTCTTTTTCTCTGCTCCTGTTTATATATTTCGATATTATTTCACCCGTGTCGCCGTATGCTACTACCTTCCCATTATCAATCCAGAGAGTCCTGTTACATATGCGTTTCACCAACCTCAAATCGTGAGATACAAAAAGAATAGTTTTACCCTCTTTTTTGAATTCATTAAACTTCTGAAAACATTTTTTCTGAAAAGAGATATCCCCTACCGCTAATATTTCATCTATCAGCAAAATATCGGGAGCCAAAATCGTTGCGATAGAAAACCCAAGACGCATATACATTCCTGTTGAATAGCTTCTTACGGAACTGTTAATAAATTTCCCTAACCCGGAGAATTCCACTATATGATCATATTTTGCTTTCACAAATTTTGTTTTTAGTCCCAGGATAGAACCGCTTAAAAAAATATTCTCCCTGCCTGTTAAATCCGGGTGAATACCGGCTCCTAATTCCAAGAGAGATGAAACAACTCCATTTGTTACAAGCGTTCCTTTATCCGGTTGTAGAATTCCAGAAATTACTTTGAGGAGAGTGCTTTTTCCGGCCCCATTGTCGCCAATAATGCCGAAAGTCTCACCTTTATGAACTTTAAAACTCACATCATTAATAGCGAAAAACTTGCTGTTCTTTAAACCATGTTTGATCAGCGCAAATACCGCATCTTTTAAAGTCTTTGTTTTAAGGTGCGGTAAAGTATATTGGAGATAAAGGTTGTCGGCTTGAATAATCATTTTGTCTGCAATGCTCATACCGGGCTAAACTGTTTTAGGAATGGCCGAATCATACTTTTGAAAAATATAATGACCAATAAACAACATAAAAAAAGAAATTACATATATAAGTAAAAGTTTGAAGATAGCAGGATTTTCTCCATAAAGAAGGATGCTCCTGTACATGGATATAATCCACACCATAGGGTTAAGGTCATATAAGAGTCTAAATTGCTCCGGGACCATAGCTACGGGATAAATAATTGGAGTGGAGTAAAACCAAACAGTTATTAAAACCTCTAATATATATTTGAGGTCTCTGAAAAAGACAATCAAACATGACAAAATTAATGCAAGACCAATGGTAAAGATTACGTGCGCTATAATAACAAGAGGCAGTAACAGTATTGGAAAGGCTGACTTCGTATGAGTTAACAGCAGAAAAATTATTAGTAAAACCATTGAAATTAACAGATGAACAAGCGTCGAAAGAACTACTGAAATAGGAAATATCTCTCTCGGGAAGTAGACTTTATTTATGAGGCTGAAATTATCCACTATGGAATTGGAGGCATTCGTCAATGCCATTGCAAAAAAAGTCCATGGCAAAAGAGCACATAAAAGAAAAACAGGATAGTTTTCGACTTTTATCCTCACCACGTAAGAAAAAACAACCGTGTAAACAATCATCATCAAAATGGGATTTAACAACGACCATGCATAACCTAAAACAGCGCCCCTGTATCTGACCTTTAATTCTTTTATAATAAGGTTTATCAATAAATCTCTGTATTTGAATGTTTTAATGACTTGAGCTATCATTTTTCTTTTTTAAGCAAGTTTAATTCATCTAAATTAGTCTAAGTTTAATTTGAAGCGCTTGAAGCAATGAATGAAATAATAGAGTGAAGCTATTTAGTTTGCAATAGTAAAAACCCTAATCTCTATTTGAAATCCTTATTATTTATGCATATATTTTAAAAAGCAATCAGAATATCTTTTTTCTCATTTTGCCATCTCTTACTTTTTTTTAAAATAATGCTTGTAACAGCTGTGTAAGCTTCTACCTATTGTGCAAGGTAATATAAATAAATACCCGCACAGAAAGCAACAAAATGAAGATGAGGGTTATGCACACTCCAATCTTAAAAGACAACGGTGGATTATCTTCTAAGAAATAATCATTAGCATGAAGCCATTTCAGCCATTGTTATTAGCTTTCCTCTGTAATTTAATTGTATATTTTCTCGCACTCTTTTTGCTTAGGAGATTACGGAGAACAGTACAATCGTCCCTCTATTGAGCAGTGTGCCCGATTTTGTAATACTTGTAGGGCTTGCAGTAGAGCTATTATGGTGGGATGCGAAAAAGTGAAAGGGAAGTGATGTTGGAAGGACTTCGTTTGAGATGGATTGATTACTTATAATGACAATAAGTTTTAGGATTTTCTTGGTTGAAATTACGAAAACGACAGATAGTTTCATCCGTTTTAGTTAGAACATTTTCCAGACTGCTTCCGACATCCATCTTTAATGAATCGCATAATGGTTTTCATCAAAATTTTTATAGCCTTTTTGATTGAAATGGCAGCATCTGTCTATATATATAGTTTCACTTTTTTAGAAAAAATATCTGTCAAGTCATAAAAAGCCACTTTTTTTTCCTTTTAAGGTGACATAAGCAAAAACTGTAGACAGCAATATTAATGAAAATATGGTTATATACAAGCCAATCTTGAAAGATAAAGGATCATACTTGAAAGTAACTTCATGACTTCCTCCTGGGATGTGAACAGCTCTAAATGTATAGTTTGCTCTGTAAATCTTTGTCCTTTCTCCATCAATAAATACTTTCCAACCAGGAAAATAATTATCAGACAGCACTAAGAACCCTTCTTTTTCTGAGTTTGTTTTAATTCTGACGAGATTAGATTTATAAGTAGTAATAGTTGTTTGGGCAGCATGGTCTTCTTTGTTTAAAGGATTAGAAAAATTTACAGGAGGATATTCTTCTAAAATAACTTCTTCTGATAAATCAAGCTTTTTATTTTTTATGCTTTCAAGTATTATTAAATCATTCTTTATAACCGTATATTTTTTCGCAATATATGCTCTCTTGAAAACGGTTGAATTCGCAAATAAAAAAATATTTTTTTCAGAGTTTTCCATGACAAGCTTGTAATTTTCCTGCATTTCTTGCGAATCAGTAATAATGTATTTAACGCCCATTAAATTTAGCAAAGTAGAATTAACATCATTGATTTCAAGAAAATCCTCCCTCTTAGAATCAAACATATAATTAATAAATTCTTTATACTTTAATATATTTATTGCGTCATAGTTCCTTATGTCAGATATGTTATATGCGACATTAACATTAGGAGGGGAAAATACTCCTATAGCCGTCGAGCGATAATGACCTGAATTCTCAGACTTTATTTTGTTTGTCAAGTGATTTTCAGGGTAAAAATTTTTATTCTTTACTGTTGGCACATAAAAAATACTATGAATACCGGTTTCTAGAAATATAAATAGAGGAATAATAAAGAGAATTAAAGTTTTATACCTATGCTCTTTGCCATTTAGAATAAGCCACCTCACGCAGATAAAAGCCAATAACCATACTAATATGGTTATGATTTGTGTTCTGATTATGTTAACTATGTTGTCTTCCCATTCTTGTATATGTAATGGAAACAATTTCCATATTGATGACCCCAAATATATAATCATTAATATCATAATGATAAATAATATGGAGATATCTTTGCTTTTAATTTCTTTATCCCAAAATAAATAATCATTAAAAGTTTTACAGCCTATAACCAAAAAAATAAAAGCCACAAGAAATAACATTCTCTGATTTGCCGCTAATTTAAAAATTGGCAAACTGTTAAATATATTAGAAAATGGGTATATCCCATATATTACGCCACATAAAAACATTACCATTACCCATAAAAAAGTAATCTTTTTGTCTTTAAAAAAGTATTTAATTCCAAGAAAAGCAAAGACAATCATGAAAAGACCTATATAGCCACCTCCAGATTCATTATAATTGCTTATAGGATCAGCATAATAAGGCAAAAGCTTTCCAAAAGTTTGGTTACCATAAAAATCCGGGATTATATTAAGAATGAAGCCAGGATAAAAAACCGCTCCTTCTGCTTTCTCAATGCTGCTTCGAAGCATCAACTTTTCACTCAAAGACAAATATTCCAAAAAAGGGAGTAGTTGAATCATTGAAAGTAATGTCCCCGCAATATTAGCTCCTATGAATATTGCGGTAATTTTTACTCTATTTATTAGCTCTTTATTGGAACTAAAAAGAAGGTGTAGAAAATAAAATGATGTAAAAACAAGAATATGTGTCAATGTTTCAGGATGACCTCCAAAAAAAGCAAACGCAAATAATAACGAGTAAACTATAAAATACTTAATAATTGATGCAGTCTGCTTTGCTTTAAATGCTCGTTCGATGATTAAAAGACTCGCAGGCAGGAAAAAAATCACATTAGTATGAGCCCAATATAACCAAACCATATTAAAGCCGCAAAACATGAACACAATAGACCCAATGATCGAAGTGTACCTATAAAATGATAATTCTCTCAAATATGAATAAGTGAAAATACCAATAATAAACAGCTTCAGAAAGTAAAATAGAAATGTTGCAAATTTCATATTAAAAAAATAATAAAAGTAGTTCAGGGGGTATAAAACCGAGCTTTGCATATTAGCCATGTGAGGAATGCCGCCGGAGTTAAGGCTGTTCCATAATGGGAATTCCTTATTCTCTAAAGATCTTGCCAGAATAAATCTCCATGGTTCTGTTTGTTCTAAGGGGTCACCCCACAATGAGTTAACATCTACTTTATCGAAATTTTCTATCCGAAATAATTTACTGTATTGCAATAAGCCTGAAGCGGAATTTATTTCTCCAAACAGAATTGAGCGATGAAAAAACAGTGATAGAAATAACATTAAAACCAAACATGCAAATATGAATTCATTTTTTATCGTTTGACTTTGCTTCATATGATTTATTGCTGAAATACCGCATTTTGACAAGAAATCAAGTTTTATTCTGGAGGAATGCTTGTAAATGTAAGAAAGATGGATAATTATTATAGGTAGAATTAGAAGATTATGGATGCTTGATTCCGTTAAAATAATTTTAAAAATGGTAAAACTCGAGAAGAGAGTTACAACAGTTAGTAATGTAAGACCGGCAATGATTGAAAAAAAATAGTATTTGAAAATTCTTCTATGAAGGTCGGTAAATATAACAATAAATGGAAACAATATTATGAAAAGAACAACAAAAAATCCAGTTAATGAGGCAATATCCGTAAAAACCGGCCAGTATATACCATTTATCTTGTGTTCGTACTTTGCATCATCTAATAGAATATATGCTTCAATAAAACCTTTGCTATAGCCTCGATGATTGAGTAATTTTATTTTCTCAAATGCAATATCAGGATTTGGAGCCGAATGTAAAATGGATATCATATTCCAACCCGGATTTAGATTTTTTTTAGGAATAGTAAAGAAGACCGGTATTTTTTTCCAGCTTTTTATTTTAGTCCCTATTTGGTAGGTAATCAGAGGTTTACCATTGATATGTATCTGCTCTGAATATGGATTTTCTGAATTATTTCTTACCTTTAGTCTGAGTTCAACATAAAATGTGTTAACATCCTTTATGAATATTCTGAGTTTCGAGGTTTTTCCCTTTGAAAGTATGCTCTTGGAGCCGGGCAGATTTTTCTTGTCGTCCCACCCTTCAACAAAAACAATATTTTGGTTTTTATTATTGGGGTGAAAGACAATTGCTTCTCTTTTGAAATCATCATACCGGATGTTTTTTGCAAGAAAAGCTAATGAACAAATCAGTAAAAAGAAAACCAGAGCGTAAACTGCTGTTTTGAAGAGGTTATAACTGCTGGTTAAGTCTCTCGAGAGAATCATAATTCGCTGATTATACTGTTTTTTTTATGTAAGTGGAAATGATACAGACCCAAAAAGCCTATTCCCAAGCCCTATTAGGATCGCAGAAAAACATTAGAAAAAGGTTCGCCCGTTTATTGAACATACCCCAAAGCTTTCAGATTTTCCTTCTCTTCATTGGTGAGTTTTAGCAGAGTACTGCTTGTCTTAAGTCCTAAAAAGTCTTCTTTTCCAATGCGATGCATTCTAATTTTCATGTCCTCTATTTGTTTTTTTAAAGTCGGGTTCTCTGAAATAAGGGAGGTTTTGTTTTTGGCTAGCGAAATAGCAGCCCGCTCATCATTAAATAACCCTGATAGACGAATAGTATATTCAATAATAGTTAGGCTAAAAAGTATTGAAATTATTATAAGAGTGAGAGCTTGAAAGATCCTTTTAAATTTTTTTCTCCATTTAATTAGTCCATTTTTTTATAGGAAATAATTTTTTCTTCTTTTTTTCCTTTTAAGGTGACATAAGCAAAAACTGCAGAAAGGAGCAATAATGAAAATATGGTGATATACAATCCAATCTTGAAAGATAAAGGGTCATACTTGAAAGTAACTTCATGACTTCCCCCTGGGATGTGAACAGCTCTAAACGTATAGTTTGCTCTGTAAATCTTTGTCCTTTCTCCATCGATAAATGCTTTCCAACCAGGAAAATAATTATCAGACAGCACTAAGAACCCTTGTTTTTCTGAGTTTGTTTTAATTCTAACAAGATTAGATTTATAAGTAGTAATAGTTGTTTGGGCAGCATGGTCTTCATTGTTTAAAGGATTGGAAAAATTTGCCGGAGGATATTCTTCTAAAATAACTTCTTTTGATAAATCAAGCTTTTTATTTTTTATGCTTTCAAGTATTTTTAAATCATTCTTTATAACTGTATATTTTTTCGCAATATGTGCTCTCTTGAAAACTGTTGAATTCGCAAACAAAAAAATATTTTTTTCAGAGTTTTCCATGACAAGCTTGTAATTTTCCTGCATTTCTTGCGAATCAGTAATAATGTATTTAACGCCCATTAAATTTAGCAAAGTAGAATTAACATCATTGATTTCATGAAAATTCTTCCTTTTAGAATCAAACATATAATTAATAAATTCTTTATACCTTAATATATTTATAGCGTCATAGTTCCTTATGTCAGGTATACTATATGCGACATTAACATTAGGAGGGAAATATACTCCTATAGCCGTCGAGCGATAATAATCTGAATTCTCAGACTTTATTTTGTTTATCAAGTGATTTTCAGGGTAAAAATTTTTATTCTTCACTGTTGGCACATAAAAAATACCATGAATACCGGTTTCTAGAAATATAAACAGGGGAATCATTACGAGGATTACATTTTTATACCTATGTTTTTTGCCATTTAGAATAAGCCACCTTACGCAGATAAAAGTCAATAACCATACTAAGACGGTTATGATTTGTGTTCTAGTAATCTCTAAGTAGTCCCTATCAACCCCATAATCAGGAATTAACAAAAACGATTTCCAGGTTAAAAACCAGCAATACGCAACTATCAGAGCAATAAATGCAAAGGCTTTGATTAATTCACTACCCTTTAACTCTTCATTTTTGAAATAATAACCATCAAATGTTTTACAGCCTAAAACAACTAAAATAAAACCTATAAGAAACTGCATTCTTATATTTGTAGCTATTTTAAAAAGAGGCAAACCCTCAAATATATTTGAAATCGGGCTTATCCTATAAGCAACGCTACAAAAAATAAGAAGCATTATCAACAAAAACCCCATTTTTCTATCTTTAGTAAAATATTTTACTCCGACAAAAGCTAAAACAAGCATAAACAGCCCGATATATCCTCCTCCCAGTTCATTATAGTTAGTAGGTGACGCATAGTAAGGAACTATATTCCCAAACGTCTGGTTTCCATAAAAATCAGGAATAATGTTAGTAATAAAAGCAAAAAAAACTGACCCTTTTCCACTCCCCATTTCAACAGATCTAGATAGAAAAACTTCGCTTATCGATAAATATTCTAGAAATGGTAAGAGTTGGACCATTGAAAGCAATGTTCCCAAAAAATTAAATCCTACAAAAAATGAAAACATTATTATCCTTTTTTTCCACTCAAGGTTTAATGAAAATAGCAGAAATATAAAATAGGATGTGGTAAAAAAAACTATATGAAATAAAGTCTCAGGATGGCCACCAAAAAGTGCGGCTACAAATAACAATGAATAAACCATGAAAAGCTTAATGATTGATTCCCAATTATTAGCCTTAAATACCCGTTCAAAAAGAAATAGACTGGCGGGAAGAAAAAAAGTCACAGAAGACACAGGCCAATACAACCAGCAGATATTATAACCACAAAATGCAAATGCTATGGCGCCAATCATGGAAGAATATCTGTGAAAATCTAACTCTTTCAAATAAAAATAGGTGAAAATACCTGTCAAAAAAAGTTTCATAAAATAAAATAGAAACCCTGCGATTTTCATGTTAAAAAAGGAAAAAAAGACATTTAAAGGGTACAACAAAGCACTCTGCATATTAGCAAAGTGAGGGATCCCGGCAGATTGAAGATGATTCCATAAAGGGAATTCACCATTTTCCAAAGACCTTAAGGAAAAGAGTCGCCAAGGCTCCATTTGACTTAATACGTCTGACCATAAAATATTTGTATTCGAATTTTTGAATCCAAAAAGTGGGGAATGTTGCAAGATTCCAGCAGCTGAGTTTATTTCTCCAAAAAAAATAGTGCGATAAAAAAATACTGATATTAATATAGTTAAAGTTGTACCTATGAATACTGACTCTTTTTTTAAAATCTTAATGTGCGCAAAGTAATTAATGGCATAATCAACGTGGTCAAAAAGACGCCAAAAATTGTATATGGTGAAATGCCTGCTTATATAAATAACGTGGCAGATGACCACGCTTGATATTAGAAGATTATATAAAGTTCTCTCAGTAAATATTATTTCATAAGAACTAATCATCGAGAATAAATTTAACGAAGCAAATAAAATTAGCGGGGCAACAACAGAAAGGAGATAATATCTGACTATTCTTATGGAGTAATCGGAAAGCGCCATAACAATCGGAAATAGTAATAAAAATAACAAACCGTATAATAAAATTATTGAAATGAGTTTTATTAAAGAAAACAAATGTGCTTTTTTTACTTCAAGTTTGTATTTAGCACTATCTAAAAGAATATAGGCTTCAAAAAAACCGAGCGAATAACCTCGGTGATTTAGCAATTCAATTTTTTCTAAAGCAATTTGGGGATTCGAAATGGAGTGAAAAAATGAAAATTCATTCCAACCGGGCCTAAGTTTTTTGGCTGAAACAATAAACCCAACTGTTGATCTTTCCCAGGAATCTGTTCCTCCCGGAATTTTATGGGTAATAATTGGATTGCCGTTGACTCGAACTTCCTCAGAATATGAACTTTCTGACTTGTTCTTTGCCCATAGTCTTAGCTGAAAGTAATAAGTATTATTTTTTTTGATAAATACTTTTACTATAGATTTTTCACCTTTAACAAAGACCTTTTTGTAATCCTTTGGATTCTTTAAGATTTTCCATCCTTCTTTCAGATCTAAATTTGAATTTTCATCATCGAACTGAAAGATTGTCAGCTCTCTTTCGAAATTATTATATATGCTGTTTTTTGTTATAAAAAACAATGAACACAGTAGTAAAAAAAAAATAGAGGAATAAATTTTAATTTTGAAAGGGTTCAATGTTCCAATAGTTCTTTTGAGGTGAGTTATTGTACTAATAATTTTCCCCCGCCACTTCTTCACTTGCCAGGGCTATGAATGTTAAATCCCCTTTTTCAGGGAGATGGTTTCTCATGAATGTTCCGTCTTCATATTTATCACTGGAGGACATCCATGCGGTAAAAGCGTCACCTTGTGCTGCACCGGGAGATTCTAAGTAAAAGTAGTATTTCTTTCCCCTGGAATCTCGTATATGCGGAAAACCGATAGAATGCCATGAGTTATCTTTAATTTTTGAAGCAGGTAGAACGACTTTAACAATATCTTCGCTGCTATCTTCAGCATTTCTAAGATGAAATATTATTTCTTGCGAAATCCGGCGATTATAAGAAGCGATAAAAACTTTAATTACAGAAAGATGATTGACGTCAGAAATGAATGTTTGTCCAATAATATTATTTTTTGTAATCTCACCAACAGTAGTTTCATGCTCAATCTGCTCAGCAGTTCTGACTAAATTAGGTAATATTACTTTATAAACTTCGAAGTGCTCAAGAGGATTATCATCAAACCAAAAGGGCAAAAGGCCGAATCCATGGGAGTAAAACCCGGCGTTAGATTTTACACTTAAGACTTTTAATTTTTCCCTGCTATCTATTCTGAAATCTTTTTCAAAATTTAACAATATATCCCGTTTATCTAAATCCATTGGGACGTTAAGTTCCGGTTTGATTATTAAATCGTTCTTTTTTAATTTGGAATCAAAGGTCAGATATTTATATCCTTCTTCAGTCATATAATGTCTAAAACCCCATTCCCCGGTAAACCAGATAGTTCCAACTGAAGAAACTTTATTTTTCACATCCCGAGCAAAGGATTTATATGAATTGGCATAATTATAGTCCGCTGTTGCAGTTCTTAGCGAAAAGACAATCATTAGAAGTAAATACATATAAATTAGCTTATTAAATTTAATTTTGTTCGCAAGTAATATCAATAAAGGGGGTATCAACGGAAATAAATATCTGTTAGCGCCAAAAGGAGTAAACAGGATACATACTGCGAAAAAAAACAAAAACCAGATAGCCAAAAACAACGTGTCCTGTTTTTCCGGCCTCTTTTCTATGGAATCGGTAAACTGATACAATATGCTTAGAATCATAAATATACCGAAGGCGAATGAAGCTAAAAGGACAATTTTCTGATTGATGGAGTAGCCGGCAAAAATAGAATCATTAACCGATATGAACAGGATAAGTGAAAACGCAAAAGAGAATAAATATACGGGCATGAGGCGCTTTTGCCAACCGTAGACTATAAAAATTACGGGTGATAAAAATGAAAGTCCAAGGTTAGACAGATAATAAACTGTCTTTAGTTTAAGCGCTAACACTCTGTCTAATTCAAAAGGGAGCTTTTCGCTGAAGGGATTCGGCAAGTCTCCCACGATGGCATAGTGATAAGCATACCAGAATAAAACAGGTAGAAGAGAAGCCGGCATAAAGAAAAAGTATTTTAGATTGTTTCTGTCCTTTAAGTAGGAATAAAGGAAAAAGAGAGGGTAAAAAACAATAGATTGATAAGATATGGCAATAGAAATGGAGAAAAGAATCATTGAAACTAATACTAATTTACAGGATTTTTTATCCACCCCGGATATATAAAAAATAAAGCTGCCCATTAAAAAAGAGTAGAAACAGATATCAGTCATTATATTACTTGAGAGGACAATAAATGGCGGGGTGAGAAGCAGCAGGAGAGATAGTATAAACGGTGATTTTGAAAACCTCAGAAAAAATAAATAAGTAAATACCGATACCGACGCTGGAAAAATTAAATATATAAGATGAAAAACTTTTTCATCCGGATTATCAAAAAGGTAGTAAATAATAAAATTAAGGGGCGGCAAACCTAAAGGAGAGTGTGATGAATTCAAAGCATTTTCATATCGAATGCCGTAATAATAATAAGGTTTTAGATAATAGCTATTGATTCCATCAAAGTAAAACTTTCCGAGGTCGAGGAATAAAGGATCATCGATATGAAACGCTTTGTCGGCAAAAGGGATCAGCAAGAATATTGTAACAGCAGAAAGGATGGCCAGATGAAGGTAGATTAAATTTATTTTTTTGGGGTAGTCTAATAATAATTTAAGAGTTTCTGCCATACATATGTTTATTTAAATGTGCGGTTTGGATTTCAATAATTTAAAAAGTGTTAAAAATCCCATTGCCGCGATTCGAAAAGCAACTCTGGGAGAACGGATGCTTAATAGAGTTTTAATTAAATATTTCGGTCGTAAGTAAAATCTCCGCAGAGCCGTCCGGTATAAATTATTTAATTCACCAGGTGATAGGTGAGGGGATTTAACTCTGTATTCAAACAGTAATTCTTTATCGTGGATCAGCATATCACTTTCTTTAGCCATTTTATGCAGCTCAGTTCCGTATAAAGGGTGTGCAAAATAAAAATCGGAAATACTTCCATCGAGCTTTATCGCAAAGTTTATTGTGTCATTGATCATGTCTTTCGTTTCCCAGGGAAACCCGATGATGTAGTAAAGATATGTTTTGATTTTATGATCCTTAAATATCTGAACAGCTTCTTCAGCCTGGACGAGCGATATGCCTTTTTTCATTTTGTCGAGAGTTTCCTGGTTCCCGGATTCTACTCCCAGGCTTACGGCGTAGCAGCCTGACTTTTTCATATTGAGCGCCATTTCTTTATCTATAGTGTCTGCCCGGCTGTTGCAATACCAGTTTATCTTCAAATTTTTTTTTATAATTCTATCACATATTTCAAGCACCCATTTTTTATCGCACGTAAAGGTCTCGGCTCCCATAAAGAAATTTAATATGCCGAATTTCTTTACACATTCTTCAATTTCGTTGACAATATTTTTAGGAGAACGCTTTCTTAAAACCCGCCCGGCCCCCTGTATGGCTGAACAAAAAATACATTCAAAGGGACATCCAGATGAAGCCTGGATAACCGTGAAAGGCTCCATACTGTCGGGCCTGAGGTAAAGCTCCTTTTTCAGCAAATGCCTTGCGATAAAAGGCAAAGAGTCTAGCTCATTAACAAAATCCGCTTTAGGCGTTTTAACAATAGTGCCATTTTCTCTAAAACTAATCCCAGTTATTTGACGCAGGTTTTCTTTTGATACAATGGTAATTAAAGAGCGATCTATTTCTCGCGTCATGAAAATATCCAGGTCATTGCATTTTTCCATAGCGCCTTCATCATCATTTAAGGGAGCGCCTTTCATTATTGTTAAAATACTTTGATTATGTTTTTTTGCTATCCGACAGGCTTGAAAATCGTCATCTCTTGTTTTTAAAACTGTGCTGATATATAGAACATCAGGGTCAAATTGCTTAAAGTCTTTTTCGAGTTGCTCCCACCCTACGTTTTCAGCAGGATAATCAGAAATACGGCATTGATATGAAGCTTCTTCTAAGATAGCTGCGGCAAGTCCCAATCTCAGGGGAGGTCGAATGACAGCAAACATGGTTTTCTCAATTGGAGACTGACACCTATCTTCCCTTACCCATAAGCCTGTTGGTGGAGTTATTAAAAAAACCTTTTTCATTATTTTCTGCTTCCCTGGTTGAAAATTAAGTTCCGAGGTTGACAAAGTGGTTAATGTATTTTTTAACGAAAGAAAAAGTCAGTTCACCTCTTAAAGCTGCGGCTGTCCCTATTTGTCCTAAGCGGATCAGGTTCGCCACGTTAGCAAAATAGTATAGCGCTTTGGGATTCTTTTTTAACCACTGGTTTTTGCTCAAATTCAAAATTAAGGATTTTGGAATAAAACTTTTGTCAATTAAGGAGGTAATGCATATCCAGAAAAATTCAGATTTTGGGCGAGGATAATCCTGGGTGAAAAATGATTGTGACAAGGCTTTATCTCCTTCTCCTTCCACGTCTTTTTCAGAAATAAGTTTTTCATTTAAAGCGCGCTCTGTTAATCGCGTTTTTGGAAAATGCATAAGGGAAAATAAATGAAAATGAATAGGACGTTTCAGTTTGAGCAAAAACTTAACGGCTTCTTCTCTGGTTGCTTCTGTTTCAAAAGGGTTATCAAAAATCAAATCAATTTTAGGCGTGACACCGTTTTTGTTTAATAATTGAACTGCGGAATATACCGCCTTATCTGATTCCGGGCGATGAAATATTTTTTTTCTTACATAGGCCGAACCAGTCTGTAACCCAATTTGTACATGCTTCAAGCCAACTTTTTTTAAATGCTTAATAGATCCCTCAATAATTCCGAAGGGATGATAAAAACACCAAAAAGGAAGGTTAATTTCTTTTTGGTAGCGTTTGCTAAATTCTATGACCCAGTCAATATCACTGGCAAACTCATCATCTATGAATTGTATCATTCGAATGCCAGGAATCATTTTTTTTATGGCAACGAGCTCATCAATAACACTGTCCGCGCTTCTTCGACGAATGTATCCTTTTTTGCCACCAGAAGCTTTCATGAAAAGGTTGTTAGAGCAGTATGTACACAAATACCTGCACCCCTTAGAAGTGATGGTTACATAAAGCCAAGGTGCTTCTCTAAATGGGTCTGTCTCTTTTATGGTATTTTCAGAAATAAAAAACTTCTTTTCATTAGAGTAGTCTGGAAAAGGAAGATTGCAAAAAGTATTATCAACCGGTTCTATTTTATTGGAAATAATTGAGCCATTTTTTTTAAACCAGAGGTTAGGGATTGTTGAGATATCACTTTGCGAACCATTAAGTGAAGTCAACAATTTTTTTAGAGACATTTCCCCATCTCCCGCGCATACAAAATCCGCGGTTATAATAGACTCCTCTGGAAGGATAGTGGCATGAGCGCCACCCCATATAACAGGAGCATCGAGTTGACTCTTAATTATAATTGTGATCTCTTTTGCTATTTTTGAAAGAGCAGAACAGCCAACACTGATTCCTATGAGTCCCGGGTTTATTTTCTTTAAAATATTAATTAAAAAGTCTTTCTCTTTTGATGTCGGCTTTTCCACGTCATTAAAAAACATGTCTTTAAAAAATATTACACTTACGTCAAAACCTTGACTTCGCAAATATGAGGTTAAAAAGCGGACTCCTAAATTGCTGGTACTATAGAGAGAGATTAAAGCAAAGTTATTTTTCATGAAATTAAGTCTAAACTGATCCTATAAATAGATTTCTATAAAAAATATTATAACAGCCAGTCATTCAATACCAACTATTATACAGCAACTTTTAAGTGATGATGCCCGCATAATTATACTCTGAGATTTTCTTGTAAATAAGAAAGATATTTTTTACACTGAATTAAGTAGTCATACAGTTGTTGCACGGCTTTACCATTAATAAACATGATTAGTAATGAAAAAGGACTCTCAAGTGTGAAAATTATCTTTATTTGTATAGGTTCCGATATTCAATCGATAGGATTCAGGAAAATGGCCTCGTTAGCGAGGTCAATACATCCGCATGTTGAGGTGGGTTATATTGTAATTGCTAATCCCTATGCACATATTAATGTTTTCCAAAAGTCGGGGGAAGTTAAATTTGAGCTTTTGGAGAATGATCTTGAAAAAATCAGCGCCCATTTGGCAAAAGCTTATATGGTATGTTTTTCATCGATGACTATGTATGCAAAACTTACAAAAGAAATTATCACTAAAATTCGCTCGGTAAATGAAAAGACCTTTATAGTATGGGGAGGGATACATCCCATTGTACACCCTGAAGACGCTATCCGAAGTGCTGACGCTATTTGTGTGGGGGAGGGCGAATCCGCTTTTAAAGAGTTTCTATTGAGCTTCAGGAATGGGAATGACTATACTGGGACGAGGAATTTCTGGTTTAACATAAAGGGTAAAGTCATTAAAAATAATTTTCTTTCCCTTCACAACGGGGAAGATATGAATAACTTTCCTCTTCCTCTCTATGCGGAAGATGAACTGGTATATGAACGCAATAAAGGTTTCATGCCGCTTGACTTTTCAAAATATATTTCATACAACTCACTTACCTACAACACTATATGGTCTATAGGATGCCCCTATAAGTGTATATACTGCAGTAATTCCAAATTTATTGAAAATGACGGAAACTACAGAAAAGTACGCTACCCTTCAGTCGATTACGTAATATCGGAAATTAAAAGTGTTTTGAAAAAGCATGCTCATCTTTCAACAATCGTTTTTCACGACGATAGTTTTATGGCAATTCCTATTAATCAATTAAGAGAGTTTGCTAAAAAGTGGAAAAATGAGATAGGACTTCCTTTCTGTGTTCTTGGCATTATTCCAAGTTTTGTTGAAAGAGATAAAATAGAACTGCTGATATGGGCTGGTATGTACCGAGTAAGAATGGGAATTCAAAGCGGCAGTAATCGTATTCTCAAATTTTACAAAAGGCCAAATAAACCGGGATTAATTGAAAGAGCCGCAGCAAGTATAAACGAGTTTGCAGATTATATGGTTCCACCAGGATATGATATTATTGTAGATTGTCCCATTGAAACCCGGGAAGATGTAATAGATACATTAGATATGCTTTATAGACTGCCGCGACCTTATATATTAAATATTTTTGCACTAAGAGTAATTCCCAACACGGTTCTATCAAATGAACTATCAAAACTTGGCGTGTCCCACCCAGGGATTGAAAGCAATGACTTTACGTACATAACACCAACCCTTGCCAATGTGATGGTTCATCTGTTGGCTGTATTGAGACCTCCAAAAAAGATGTATGAGTTTCTATTAAAATACATTAAGGTAAGTACTAAAGAACAATTGAAATATCCCCTGACTTTACACACTCTAAGATTAGTTATCTTGATTAAAGTGTTGATTTTCCGTATGCGCTTTATGGATTTTCCCGGGTTGCCGGGCAAAATGAACTTTTTGGTCTGGAAACTGGGGATCGTCAGATTCTGGCAAGTAAAAATCCTTAAAAGGTCCTCAAGAATTTTAGTCAAGTTAGATTCCCGATAAAAGCATCTGGGAATCTCAACATTGAAATTCCTAAGCATTTATTAGTGCCTGATAGTCGGAAAAATTATCACTATCATCCGTTTTTATGTATAAAATCTATAATGTCGCAGATTTGGTTGATATCTTTCTCTATAAGCTCTCCATACAGAGGTAAACTGAGAACCTGTCCTGTTACTTTTTCTGCTACAGGTAAATTTGTTGCTGATGAAGAGGGAAGGTGCCGGTAACATTTAAATTGACTGCAAAGAGGGTAAAAATACTTGCGAGTGAAAATATTGTATTCTTTTAATTTGTCATACAAAATGTCACGGCTTATACCAAAATCTTTTTTATCTATTTTTATTACAAAATTGTTGTAATTATGTTTAATGCTTGGGCGATCCTCTCTGAAACTAATACCAGACATACCTTCTAATCGTTTGCGATAGATAAGAGTTAATTGTTTTCTTCTGGATGATTCTTCATCTGCAAGGTCTAACATTAGTAAACCCATAGCTGCCTGCATTTCATTCATCTTGGCATTTACCCCGGGGACTATGACGGATTCTTCATCCTTAATGCCAAAGTTTTTTGACAACTCTAATCGATCTTTCAAGCTATTATCTTTATATGTCAGCGCCCCTCCTTCCATAGTATGGAATATCTTTGTCGCGTGAAAACTGAACATTGAGGCGTCCCCGAAATTCCCAATCGGTTCATTATTAAATTCAACTGCAAAGCAATGCGCTGCGTCATAAATCACACGAAGCCCGTGACGATCTGCAATATCCTGAATTTCATCAACTTTACATGGGTGGCCAAATACATGAACAGGTAGTATCGCCGTGGTTTTAGGTGTAATCAATGATTCGATACATTCCGGATTAAGGTTAAAGCTATCCTCTTCGATATCACAAAATACGGGTGTGATCTTATTCCAAAAAAGTACATGGGAAGTAGCGGGAAAAGTAAAAGGAGTTGTGATAACTTCTCCTGATAACCTTAGTGCCTGACATGCTATTTGCAGTGCAAGTGTCCCGTTACAAAACAGGCTTATGTTTGGCGCTCCTAAGTATTTTTCTAATGCCAGTTCAAATAATTGATGCTGAGGTCCATTATTAGTCAACCAGTAGGATTCCCATATTTCATCAATTTTTCGGACCATGTCATCGCGGGAAGGCAGCAGAGGACGGGTCACGTAAATAGGCGTGGTAAATGGTTCAAGATTTTTCATAACTGTGTTTCAACCCTGCTTTTTACGTTTAAATATTTGTCTCACTATTTCGGAAATAGTAATAAATATACTCAAGGTTTTACAATATTATAATAATTAAAATTTCTTTTTGCGGTCAATCCTTGATTGGAGATACGTACTTTGTTATGTTGGTTTATCTTACCAGAATAACCTTATAAAAATAAATTAGAAATATGGAAATAGCTGATCCAAAAAATCATAACACTCCTTTTTTCTCAGCAATTATAACCTGTTATTTTGAAGAAAAGAGCATAATAGAATTTCATACAAGGTTTTCAAAAGCTTTAAATAGCTTAGACAAAAGTTATGAAATAATATTTGTCAACGATGGCAGTGCGGATGGAACCTTTGAGTTATTGAAGGAAATATTCAATAGGGACAAGAAAGTTACCAGGGTAATTAATTTCTTTAAAAACTCGGGACAGGGAGCTGCTATTACTGCAGGAATAAATCATGCCAAGGGAAAACATTTTATTTTGATGGATAGCGATCTTCAATTGGCTCCGGAGGAACTCCCATTGCTGGTCAACGAATTTGAAAAAGGCTGCGACATTGTAAGCGGCTATAGAAAAGATAGGAAGGATTCATTTTTCAGAATTGTTCCCTCTGTGCTTGCTAACTATATTATGCGCAAAGTGTCTAAAAGCGATTTAAAGGATTTCGGCTGTACTTTTAAAATATATCATGGAGAACTGATAAGGGCTTTTAATTTAGGTCCGTTAAAATTATTTAACCCAGTTTATATTATAGAACAAGCTCAAAAATGCCGGGAGGTCCCTGTTTCTCATTTCCCTCGAAAATACGGGAAATCGGGCTGGACCTTTAACAAATTAACGGAATACAATATGGAAAATTTTATGGGTATGTTTTCGAAAGCCTTTCAAGTTATAGGATTCTGGAGCATTCTTATAGCCCTGCTTCTTGTTCTGAGGACAATTGTTGACTATTTTTATTCTTTTAAAATTCTTTCTAAAATATATAATGGACTTTTATTGATTGCCATAATGCTTTCCATGTTTATAACATTAAAGATGCTTTGTTTGATAGGCGAGTATGTGGTAAGAATTTTTTCCGTAGCGCAGAAAAATCCTAAATATATTATTAAAGAAATCCTGGAACGGTAGTTTTTATGAAGTTTGCATTTTATGTTTCCGGCAAGGCAACACGATTAGTAAAAACTTTATCTCACTTGGAACACAGCAACGCTGAACTTCTTAAAAAAATAAAACTTGCCTTTATCGACAACTGTAACAACGACTCTTTAAGAGAACTGTGTGGCAGACTGGGGCTAAACTTCTTCGAGTTTAACGCTGACGCTGTTAAAAAAGAATTAATTAACGAAACGCTTTCCGGGAAATTGCTGGAATGTTTTTTTAATGAAAAGATAGATTACGGATTTGTTTTTGGAAGAAGGATTCTGGTTGGAGAAATTCTTAATAAATACAATCACAGGTTAATCAACTTTCATCCATCCCTTTTACCCCAATTCAAAGGAGTTAATGCGATTGATCAGGCGCTAAAGGAAAAAGCCTTTTTGTTAGGCAATTCAGCCCATTTTATTAACGAAAAGGTAGATGAAGGGGAGATCATCATGCAGTCTCTTCTTCCTAGTCTTTCCTTTAAAAATTATGACGACGTACTGGACATGCAGATTAATATGCTAATCCAGATCATGTGCTGGCTGATGGAAAGCAGGATTACCGTTAAAGACGGAAGAGTTAATATAAATAACGCTAAATATGAAATAAGCAGCTATATCCCAAATTTGGAGTTTACTATTAATGAGTTTTTTAAGAGAGAAAATCAGTGAAAGTTGGAATTATGCAACCCTATCTTTTTCCCTATATGGGTTATTTTCAGTTGATCAACGCGGTGGACACGTTTGTCATTCATGATGATGTTCAATATATTAAATCAGGTTGGATAAATAGGAATAGGTTTCTTCTTAATGGCAAAGAGTACTTGTTTACATTTAGCGTCAAAAAAAATGCTTTTACCCGGTTTATTAACCAAAGATATTATTCCGACAAATTTGAAATGGAGAAGGGGAAATTTCTCCGGGTACTAAAACAGGCATACTGCAAGGCACCTTTTTATAATAAAATTTTTTCTTTAACTCGTGAAATATTGTCTCATAAGGACCTGAATGTTTCGAGCTTAAATTTATTTGGGATTAAGAAATTCTGTGAATATTTAGGCATATCGACGCCAATGGTTTTATCATCGGATTTGGAAAAAAACTGTAGTTTAAGAAACGAGGCTCGTGTTATAGGCATTAACCGAGCTTTGAAGGCAACCCATTATGTAAATCCGGTTGGTGGCATTGATCTCTATTCTAAGGAATTTTTTTCTAAAAACGGGTTAAAATTACTTTTTCTCAAATCCCACGAAATTAAATATAAGCAATTTAATGATGCTTATTTGCCCGGACTTTCAATAGTAGATGTTTGCATGTTTAACAAAATAGATGATATTCAAACTTTTTTAAATCAATACGAGTTAAAATCTTAAGGAAAAATATGAATAAAATCCGAACCGTATCGCTTGGGCCAAGCCAGGAAAATAAACTGAGAAAGAACCTCATAAAGCTGTTTAAAAAATGCCCTATACCGGAAAATGAACTTTTCTCTAATATAGGGCTATTTTTAAGCAGACATCAGATCTCAAGGATTTTATTCATAAATGATATTTATAAAAACATTTTGAACTCGCATGGGGTTGTAATTGAGTTTGGAGTCAGGTGGGGTCAAAATATGGGGTTATTTGAGGCATTAAGAGGTGTCTATGAACCCTTTAACCTTACCCGGAAAATTATCGGTTTTGATACCTTTGAAGGATTTCCCTCGGTTCATGAAAAAGATGGGAATGACGGTATCACTTCAGTAGGTGGATACGGAGTTACTAAAAATTACGAAAAGTATTTAAAACAAATATTGGACTACCATGAAAAAATGAACCCGAACCCTCATATAAAAAAATATGAACTGGTAAAAGGGAACACCCTAAATGAAATTGATAAGTATTTTAAAAAACACCCGGAGACAATTGTCGCCCTGGCTTACTTTGATTTCGATTTATATGAACCAACAAAGAAATGTCTGGAAGCTATAAAAAGTCGTCTTTCGAAAGGAAGCATTATTGCGTTTGATGAATTAAATTCACCACACTTCCCGGGAGAAACCCTGGCATTAAAAGAAGTTTTTGGATTAAATAAATTCAAGATCATTCGAAGTCCCTATAGCCAACTTCAATCTTACGTTGTATTTGAATGACCGATTAGGGAAAAAGCAAACCGGGTTAATCAGTATGAACAAAGAAAGCATTTTGTTACTCTTTGTACTAAAATTTACTTAACTTGTGAAAAGCTTTTATATACACTTGTTCCTTTTTCTGTTTTTCAATCTTAACATTGATAACTTCAGAAATGTCATTCCTGTTTTTCGAGTTTCCATTTAAAGCTACTCTAACTCCTTCTATATATATGCGTGTACAGTTTGATCCTGAATTAGTGCGGTCCAATATCCCAAATATTATGGTCATCCAACAATTAGGTAGAGAACAACGTGAAATTACTAAGCATTTTCGATGAAATCGGTTACAGAATTCAGTTTCCGAACTAGAAACTAAATTCAGACGTTACTTCTATATTTTTTATAGATGATTTTTATGCGATGGATCATGGACTACCTTTAGAAAAGACATTTGTGGGACATGTAAATTGCTTGCTGGAATTTAATTTTCAGGTTATCAATCTGGGTGTGCAGGTGTGAGGAGCAGATCAATCATTTTTGATTTTAAAAAGTTTAATGCCAAAATCGTTGTGTACACTCATAACAACGATCATGTTAGTCGAAATGAGAAATATGATCGTCGATGATTCTTTAAGTGTGTAAGCTTTTGGAGGACAATGCCAGTCTTCGATTTAGAAAGAAATGCGAAGCTATGTTTAAAGAATCTGATCAAATGGAGAGATAAAATTTTGAAAATACTTAACCGGCAAAATGTTCACTTTTACTATTTATTGTTTTTAGCATTACTGATTCTTTTTTATGCCAGAGGCTGGCTAAATAAACTATATCCTGTCGGATACTCTATAGAAGAAAGCATGGTTAATATTATTCCTACTTTGCACTTCAAAGAATTTTTACTTATGAACAATGCCATCCCTAATTGGAGTGACTACTCATACTGGGGGCGTCCTTTTTTGGCAAAATTTCCATTTCTAAGCTTCTTGATTATCTCTTTAATTAGCATTGTTTTTAATATTTCAATTTTGACTTCGTGGAAAATATTAGTTATTACTTGCCTTTTTTTAGGGGCATTGTTTGTTTACATGATAGTTTACAGACTTACCATAAATCCAAAAGCTTCTTTTATATCGGCAACTATATTTGCGCTTGTTCCTTTTCACTCTGGTAATACCAGCACCGTATGGTTTATTGCTCCATCATGGGCTTTAATCCCTCTGCTATTTATGGTTTATTTTAAGTTTTTTTCAGAGATGAATTATGAGAATGCAATAAAATTTTGCCTGCTCTCCACTATTTTACTGGCCTTTAGCATCCAATATTCAGTAATCGGATTTTTTTTTCTTGGAATTTTTAGTCTCTTCTGCATTTTTGCTTTTATTGATGGCAAAACTAAACCTTTACAAAAAATAATTAAATTTCATTCCTTTCTAGTCATTCTTCTTTTGTTGCTATTTTCTTTCGTGTGGGTCCCTTTTGCTCTGGTCGAGGATACTTCGGCATTTGATATTGCACTTGGAGGACGGAATGTCAATTACGAAGTTTCCGTAAACCCAAAATTAACTTTTTTTTATCAGCGCGGTTTTCTGAAAGATGTTTTTTATGTGAGCCCGCTTTTCTTTTTTATGGTCTTACTTTCATTTTTCTCAAATGAAAAAGAAAAATATATTTGGATCATAATGTTTGTGGTGTCTACTTTATTGATATTAGGTAAATACTCTCCCATAGATCTCTATCTTTTTGTAAATCATATTCCTTTCATTAATAAGATTAGATTTCCATTCAGGTATATGTATATAACTATTCTATCAGGTAGCATTTTATGCGGTCTGGGATATCAATGGGCTGAAAATAAAATAGAACTTTTTTTGAACCGATACAAGGCAAAAGCCGTACATTTTTTTTTCTTTTTTATTTTTACATGTTTTTTATTACTTTATATTCCATTCGGATCAGTAGCCTTCAAATCAACAGATTCATACTTTTTAGAAGATGACATAAAAGCTTACAAATGGATTGCACATCAGGATGGATATTTTAGGATTTTAGAGTTTCCCAGGAATTTTAAATATGCCTTGTCACCTTTGATTCATAAGAAGAAAACAGTTTTTGGTGCATATCAAGAAGAAGTGACAAAATCTTCGTATCTCCTTGAATCTTATCTCAGGAATGGAATAGCTGGATTAACTGATAAAAACACTTCTCTCATTGAAAAAATGAGAGTCAGTAACATAAAATTTATAATATTCCATAGAGATAGTAATATTAAGGATGAAATTTTATTACGAAATGGAATCGTTTTTGAAAAAGCATATGGTAAGATTAAAATTTATCGAAATGTAAATTTTCTACCATACGCAACACTTTATAAAACCTTAATGAGAAACTCATCCACTAATTTTTTACCAGATAAGTATATTTCAACCGTCTTAAAAGTAAAAAAGGCATCAAGCGAACAGATAGAGATCAATCTCCCTTCAAGACCGTTTTCTGCCTTATTAGTCATAGCAGAAAGCTATGATACAAACTGGCACGTTACCTCGAACGGGAAAGATAAAAAAGTAATACCTATAACACCAAATTTTATGGGAGTTAAGGTTCTGGAAGAGGAATCCAAGCTGGTATTCGCATACAAGGAAAATATTATAGAAAAAGTAGCAAATATAATTACGGTTGGTATTTTTATATTGCTTGCTGTCGGTTTATTTGGTTTTAGGTTGTTTGCAAGGTTAAAAAGATTTGCTTTATTTAAAACCTAAGTGTAATTAATTGCACAAATGTAGTTATTGGAAAAAGCTATAATATCAGTAGATACTCATGAAATGATTGCCGCAAAAAATTTTATTCTACTTCTTCCGACGTTAAAGCGTAAAAAAATTAAAAGATTTTTTAATCCATCTCGTCGTTTCCGGGCATTTTTACGTTGTACAATCCAAGTTTGACATAGTTCATTGTTTTTGTTAGTATTTTTTTCAACTTTGAAAAGCAAAACTTCCCTAATGAAGCATATAGAGACTCTGTTAAAAGACTATAGTGAAGATGAAATAGTTAAAAAATAGACCTCTTGAAAAGTCTGAAGCATTCTATTGTGGAAATATCTGAGGCGATCTCGCTTGTTCTGCAGCATATCCTTGTAAGACAATATGGAGTTCCTGTTAAGGGCTTGTTTGAAAGTCATCGGAGGTTGATATCGTTTGAAAAACGCTTTTATCGGCCTTGTAGCATTTCTTAAGCTCCGAAATTTTCTCGTCCATAAATATTGGATAATTGAACAGTTGGATATAGAGATTTTTTGGTTACATTGAGTCTATTGAAAGGTTTTTTAGGAAAAAAGCGCGGGAGTAGTTTCTCAATTATATTGCCTGCAATATATCAAGACCGCTATTATTCCAAGATATTACTAAAAAAGGATTAAACAAATTCGTAAAATCTGTGCAAGGATTTTCATCAATTATCGTATCTAATTTGTAAATTAAAATCATGATTAGCGGAAAAAAAGTGGTGGTAGTGCTTCCGGCTTATAATGCGGAAAAGACCTTAAAAGACACCCATGACGAAATACCGGGAGATATTGTGGACAATATTATCCTGGTTGACGATGCCAGTAGCGATCACACTGTAGAATTAGCCAACAAGTTGAATTTAAAAACCATAGTGCATCCCGACAATAAAGGATACGGTGGAAATCAGAAAACATGCTACAGGGAGGCTCTTAAGGCAGGGGCGGACATTGTTATTATGCTTCATCCGGACTATCAGTATTCGCCAAAATTAATCGCTTCAATGGCTCACCTGGTTGCTTCCAGGCATTTTGATGTTGTCATCGGCTCAAGAATTTTAGGAACGGGCGCTCTTAAAGGAGGCATGCCGTTATATAAATATATATCCAACCGTTTCTTAACTTTAATACAGAATTTAATGCTTGGGTATAAACTATCAGAATATCATACCGGATATCGCGCGTTCAGCCGTAAGGTATTAGAATTACTACCCCTGGAAGAAAACTCGGATGACTTCCTCTTTGATAACCAAATGCTTGCCCAATGTATCTATAATAAATTTGAAATTGGCGAAATATCATGTCCGACAAAATACTTTCCAGAAGCATCGTCTATTAACTTCATTAGAAGTGTAGAATATGGTTTCGGAGTGCTTATAACATCTTTACAATTCTTCTTGTGTAAGAAAAAAATAATCTGCTCAAAAATTTTCAATCCAAAAGGCAGGAAATTGAGTTAAAAACATGTCTTTTATAGCAGACCTTCATATTCATTCCTGTTATTCCCGCGCCACAAGCAAAGAGATGAATCCTCAAAATATTTTTAAATGGGCCCAGATAAAAGGAGTCACGGTCATAGCTACCGGTGATTTTACCCACCCGCTCTGGTTCGCGGAGCTAAGAGAAAAGCTTGAACCGGCAGAAGAGGGTCTGTTTGCTCTTAAAAAAGAGTTTCAAAATTCTAATATTAATGAAGTCCCGGATTCTTGCAAAGGAGATGTCCGCTTCGTTTTATCAGCGGAGGTCAGCTGTATATACAGCAAAAATAATAAAGTCAGAAAAATACACAACCTCATATATGCACCGGATTTTGAGACAGCATCAATGATAAATTCAGAACTGGATAAAATCGGAAATTTAAGATCAGATGGCAGGCCTATATTAGGTCTCGACGCGAAAGAACTTCTGAAAATAGTGCTTGATTCAGGAGATGACTCAATGCTTATACCTGCTCATGTCTGGACGCCGCATTTCTCTCTGTTTGGCTCCGTTTCAGGTTTTGATTCCCTAGAAGAATGCTTTGATGAACTTACCCCTAATATCCACGCTATTGAAACCGGACTTTCCTCAGATCCGGCTATGAATTGGAGACTTTCCACCCTTGAAAATGTTACCCTTGTGTCTAATTCTGACGCGCATTCTCCTGCTAAAATTGCGCGAGAAGCGAATATCTTTAACACAGATTTGTCATATCAGGCTATAAAAAATGCCATCATAGAAGGAAACAATAACAAATTTTTAGGTACCATAGAGTTTTTCCCTGAAGAAGGAAAATACCATTTTGATGGACATCGATCGTGCAAAACCAGAATGTCGCCAAAAGATACAAAAAACAATAATAACTTATGTCCTGTTTGTCGGAAAAAGGTTACCGTGGGCGTCATGCACAGAGTGGATCTGCTTGCCGATAGGGAAGAAGGTTTTAAACCTGAAAGTTCACCAACCTTTGAGTGCCTGATACCTCTTGCGGAAATTATTTCCGAAGCTATAGGAGTGGGAGTAAACAGCAAAACAGTACAAAGAGAATACATGAAACTCGTAAGCGCCCTTGGAAATGAGATGAAAATACTTCAAGAATCGGATATCGAAAAAATAAAGAGCGTTAGTTCTTCAAAGATTGGGGATGGAATAGATAGAGTAAGAAAAAGGAATATTAGCATCAATCCCGGGTATGATGGCGAGTACGGGACAATCAAAGTATTCGGGAGTGTTGAAAAAAAGAAACAAAAACACAAATGAACTCATTTTGAAGTTCACGCTTTTTATCATAAAATAATGGTCTTGGAGTAAACAGCAAGAGATGTTAACAGTTGTTTATCCATCATTCTTGCTAATTAACCCAAAGAGGAGGTTATTATGAACAGAGTTTATTTTCCGGAAGCGAAAGCATACAGGATAAAAACGGCGCTTAGTATTAAACAGTTGAGCAAGCTTGCGGGGGTTGATCAAAAATTAATAATCCTGCTGGAATCAGGCGAGGAAATAGAAGAGACCACTTTTGTCAAAATAGCAAAAGCCTTAAATAAAATACTCAAGGAAAAGAAGGAACCGTTGATTGATATTGACTTTATAGTTAATGGACTTGACGATGACGGAAATGATGCGATATTTTTTTAGCAGACTCTTAAAGAACCGGCATCCCGTTAAAAATCTTTAGATCAGGTGGACTATTCTTTTTTTAAAAAACCAGTGAAAAAAATTTGATCTAAATGCCTGTTCGGTTAAGAAGATTTGATTTTTGCTCAAAGGTTAAGATGGAAATCCTACTTTAATTCTCCAGGTAATAAGTTGCCACCGGTATCCAAACCGTCGTAAAATTGTTTCAAGCATAAATTGATTTCGTATTTAAGCCCTTCCTTTAGATTAACAAATTCTAATCCAAACTCACAACCACGACTGTCATAACTGGATTTTATAATTTTGCATAATATGTATTCCAGAGTCTTTCCGGTGGGCAGGTGAATAGTGAGAAAATACGAACCGGAACTTTTTATCCTTTCGGGCAGCTTAATCCTAACGCCGCCAGCGCTAATATCTGTAGTCATTCCTTTGTAATTGTCACCTTTATCCGGGTCTCGGCTGGTATGCAGTCTTATTGGCATGTTCAAATAAGCGCGAGATTGATTCCTCAATAAATGCGTTTCTACATTATCTGGATACTTTAATGCAAACAAATCACAGGGTGGTATCTCTGTTTTTCCCTTTGCAGAAAATCCTATAACTTTCCCCTGAAAGATATACCGGACAACCCAAATGTCTTTAACGTAAGATTTTACTGGAAAGGCGCGTTTGAATTTTGGGATATCCATTAAAACATAATTATCTCTCCTCTACCCGCGGATTACACTCATCCCCTTGTCGGCTGTAGCCGTCGGGCAACCCATGGACACTTCCAGGTCAGTACTAATGATAGTATTTTTTATGCTCATTGATTAATCGCATCTATTTTTCAGAACGTCGTTTTATAATATTTTCTATCTCTGTTTTTATTCTCTCAGGTTTAAATGGTTTTGTAATGTAACCGTCTGCGCCATGTTTAGTTGCCTCATCGACTTTATCGTTAATGGATTCCGCGCTCAACATCACAAACATGATATTTTTAAGTTTTTCATCCGCTCTCACAGCTTTTAAAAAAGTAAGTCCGTCCATCCCCGGCATCATCCAGTCCGAAAAGACAAAATCAAATTTTCCTTCTTCCTTCAACTTTTCTAATCCAGCCCTGCCATTATGGGCTTCGTGGATATTCTTGAATCCCACTTTACCAAGAGCACTTCTGACGATTGCCCGAATTACCTTCGAATCATCCACTAATAATATTTTCATATTATGGTCAAACATAATGCATATATTATCAATAAAATAAAAAAAAATAAAGCCTTGTAGGGCTACCTTCAGCGCAACCGAAATTAACCCATTCTTACATAAAATACTATATAAATTTTAACAAAAACGGCACTGCTAACATTTTAAAGTAGAAATAAGGTATTTTTTCAAAATGAAAAGGAGGGTTCGAAATTGACAGGAAAAGGTTTTTTCTTCTAAGTATTAATTATACAGCGAATAGATTTATTTCCCAATGGTTTCCGCAGAGATTAAGCTGGAAAAATTTTCAAAATATTCAGGATCAAAGTGGCCTTGCCAGCTAGACATTTTTTCGATGGCCACTTCCGAATCAATACCCTTGTGATAGCATCTATCTGTTGTCAGGGCATCATAAACATCAACAATTGCAGATAATTTACCATATTTACTGATTTGTCCATTAGCAAGTTTATTAGGATAACCCTTTCCATCGTCGCGCTCATGGTGTTCAAAAATCACCTTCAATATATCAGGATCAATATTTTGCTTGCTGGCTATTAGATTGCCCTTCTCCGGATGTTTTTTCATTTCAGAAAATTCATCATCTGTTAGCTTATCCGGTTTTAATAATATTTTTAAATCGACCTGTGTTTTTCCTATATCGTGTAAAAACCCTCCTTCGCCTACTATCTGTAAATCTAAATCATTCCAGTCAAGATGATACGCAAATGACATGCATAAAGCGGCCACATTGACTGAGTGTATATATGTGTAATCATTGTAGGATCTCATCTTGAAAGCCAGTGGTAGAGTTTTTTCTTTATGGACAATCTCTACCATTTTTGCAGTGGTTTTTTTAATAACAGGATAGTCAACCAATTTACCATGCATGGCATTTGAAAAAGCCTTTTCAACCATTTGCTTGGAATAGACAATAATTTCAGCTTCTTTCTCTACTGCTTCTTCATCCTGGTTTTCTTCCTCTTTTTCCTTTTTGCGTTGGAAATCAACCAGCTCTTTCATCTTACTTAATAGCGTATCAAATTTAAAAGGCTTTACGATAAAGTCATCACAACCCGCATCGATGGCTCTTACAAGTTGCTTTCTATCGGGAGAGGCAGTCATCATAATAATAGGGAAATGGCGGGTCATTGAAACATCTTTTCTAATGAGGCTGCAGGTAGTAATTCCATCCCTGACAGGCAGTACTATATCCATTAGCATGATATCAGGATTATTTCTTTGCAAAACCTGAGTAGCGTGTCGTCCATCATTAGCCGTATAAACAATCCAACCTAATTTCTCAAAATGTGCCGAAAGTGTATTCCTGGATTCTTTATCCGCGTCAACTATCAAAACACTATTTACCCAAGTTCCCATAACATCCTGTTACTGAAAATATTCTTCTACTGGAGTTACAATATTTTTTTATTTTGTAGCACATAATACATATAGGTTAAATAGAGGCAAATACTCAATTTACATAAGTACAAGTACTCAAAAATTCTCCCAAAAAAGGGGAATCCCTCGTTTCAGCTTGAATAAGCGGCGTTTCAAAAAAAATATTTAATCCCATAGAGTGGGTTTAATTCTCCGACGCTCTACGTCGGGAGAAATGTCATTTAAAATCAACAATTTTAGCTCGTTGTCATTTCGAGTCCTTTGCATGTGATTCTGAGTGAAGAAAAGAATCTCTTTCTTCCGCGTTGAGAGGTTGTCCTGACTGGAATGAAGGAATAAACTCCGCGAGAAATCTTCAACTTTTAGAGAGTTATGATTTTTCCCGCTGCACGAAATGGTATGGGAAGGTAATTAATGGGGAGACACTAAAGATTGGGTTTATTTTGTATTGCGAAATGGAGAAGTGAATTCGGACCATTAAGGCAGAGTTTTTTGCAGATATTTGAACGATGATTTTGTATGGTCCTAAAACTTAAACTTAACTCATCGGCAATTTCTTTACTCGTTTTATTTTCGGAAATTAATTTAATTACTCGTCTTTCAGAACTTGACAGATTGTCCATAGATGTCATTTCTTTATTTGTTTTTACTAAATATTCTAAAAGTACCGGGCTAATGAAATGTTTTCCGGCTGAAACAAATTTTAAGGCCGTCAATAGTTCATTTGAAGAGTTGCTCTTTAAGACATATCCTTTTACGCCGTAATCAATTGCCTCTTTAAAATATTCTTCACCGGTGTGCATCGTAAGAATAATAATCTCAACCTTAATTTTTTTCTTTTGAATTTCTCGCGCGATTTCAAGCCCATTCATATTCGGCATTGATATATCTAATATTGCGATGTCCGGCTTCCATTTTTTTATTTTATTGAATGCCTGCAAACCGTCTTCTGCTTCGGCAAGCAGATAAGATGAATTATCGCCTTTAATGAGATCCACTAAACCAAGACGAATAATTTCATGGTCATCAGCTATCAGGACTTTTATGCTCATTATTTATTTCCCCGTTTTGTTTACAGGAACGGTTACTTTTAATGTTGTTCCTTTCCCGGAATGGGAATCAATTGTTAGTATTCCGCCGCACATTTTTGCTCTTTCCTCAATTCCCTGAAGCCTAAATCCTCTATGGATAATATTTTTTGCATACGCTAAAATTAGAGCATGTTTCATTATTATTATCAAATACTTTTGATCTTAACAGATAACTTTTTTATGGCTTTAGAATGATTTTGACACAGACGGATTAAGTGAGAGAAAAAAGTTTGATGGACCAGTCCGCGATATGTTAACATCAAAATTTTTAAGGAGTGTACGATGATTAAACGTATGACATATGTTTCATTGTTTTTGTGCGGTCTATTTTTTTCATCCCCGGCGATTGCAGGGGAAATTGGTGTAATTGAAACTAACTTCGGAATTATAAAAATCAAACTTTTTCCAAAAGTTGCTCCCGGACATGTGAAGAATTTCAAGAAACTTGCCAGGTCGGATTTTTATAATGGCACAACTTTTCACCGTGTAATACCGGGGTTTATGATACAGGGTGGCGATCCCAAAACGAAGGACAATGACCGCTCGAATGATGGGACCGGCGGACCGGGCTATCAAATTAAAGCGGAATTTAATAATATCTCTCACAAGCGGGGAATTGTCTCCATGGCCCGCAGCAGAAACCCGGACAGCGCGGGTTCTCAGTTTTTTATTTGCGTCGCAGACGCGACTTTTCTTGACGGGCAGTACACTGTATTCGGTGAAGTTATCAAAGGGATGGATATTGCCGATAAAATAGTTTCCGTTAAAAGAGATCGGAGAGATAACCCCATTGAAAAAATCACGATGATAAAAGTTTCTATCGAGAAGTAATAGGAACTTTCCTCTCAATACCAGTTCTGTCTATCCAATATTCGATGATGTCCCGGAATATCATTCCCGAACGCATTCCCTCATCTACCATGTAATAATGCTCCTCTTTGTTTCATGCCCGAGTGTTCCCCGCTAAATGAGTGCGAGGACAAGTCCTATCGGGTATCCAGAATCAAAACCTGTCCTGAACTTGTTGAAGGAAGGGGAAGCAGCAAGCCACGTTAAACGAGGTTTTCTGCGGGGTGGTCAAAAAAGAATTTAAGCCATTGTAGTTATGATATCATCCAACCAAAACGGCCGACTACCGCTTTATTGTTGAACTTGACATGCCAGTCCACTTTATGATCCTATAAAGAGTTTATCAATATCAGATAATATGAGAAAAATATTAAAATGAATAATAAATTTGTTGTAACAATAGCGCTCTTAATTTTTGTCCTTTTTAATTTTCACCCGGTTTTTGGTATGAAAATGTCTAAATTAGAAGAAGAATTTAAATACCTGGAATCGGAAGCAATTGTTTTCACAGCTACACGCCAAGAACAGAAGGTATCGGAAACCGCTGCTGCTGCATATGTCATTACACACGAGGATATACGCCGTTCAGGCGTTACTACAATTCCAGAAGCATTGAGGATGGCACCTGGTGTTCAAGTGGCTCAGATTAATTCCAACATATGGGCTATTTCCATCCGCGAATTTAATCATCGTTATCAAAATAAACTACTTGTATTGATGGACGGCAGAACGGTTTATAGCCACATTTTTTCCGGTGTCTATTGGCATGCACAGGATACTTTAATTGAAGACGTGAAAAGAATAGAAGTGATACGGGGTCCGAGCGGAGCCCTGTGGGGGGCAAATGCATACTCTGGAATTATCAATATTATTACTAAGAGCGCAAAAAAAACTCAGGGAGGAATTCTTACAGCTGGTGGAGGTAATGAGGAAAGAGGTTTTGGATCTATAAGATATGGAGGGAAGATTGGGGATCAAATCTCCTACAGAGCTTACGTTAAAGGCGCTAAAAGAGATAACTTTATTACTGCTTCGGGAAATGACCCTAACGATGCATGGGATTCGATACAAGGTGGATTCAGGATAGATGGTGATGTTACGGATAAGAATTCTTACACCTTACAAGGAGATTTGTTTGATATTGATAGTGGTGAGGTAAATAATGCAGCATTTCCACTTTCTCCCTTTTCTGCGAGGACTGATGTGAAGA
>DASCNB010000009.1:0-2989 GCA_036011265.1 Nitrospinota bacterium
GTATGTTGAAACGTAAAATCCAAAAAAAAATGAAAACCACACCTTCAGTAGCAATAAATTAGCTGAAGCATTCCTCTAAAGCTTTTTACTTGCTTTTATTCAATGAGTTCAATATATTGTTTGCTTGAAAGTATTTAGCAAGCGAATTCCACATACCTTGCAAATTGTATAACAATGCCTTTTTAGAAAGTTTTCAATCAACCTTTTGATTTATCAGGCACTGCTTGGTTATTTTTTTAGGCACTGTTTGGATCTTCCTTTTACAGTGCCTTATGCAAAGCACAGTGCTTTATGCAAAGTTTAGCTTAGCAAATTACTTTTGATTGAGGCCCTCCCTGGCCCCAACCCTTCGGGCGGTTTTTTATACCGAAGTGTGGTTGCGGCCTCTTGGCCGCTTCATGGATATTTAGGAGATTAGATGAGCTTAAAAGGAAAAGGATGGAAATTTGGAGCAAATATTGATACGGATGCGATTATTCCAGCACGGTATTTAAATACATCAGACCCAAAGGAGCTTGCAAAACATTGCATGGAAGATGCTGATCCTCAATTCATTCAAAAAATGAACAAAGGAGATATTATTGTGGCGGGAAAAAATTTTGGATGCGGTTCTTCGCGGGAACACGCCCCGATCGCTATTAAAGAAGCTGGGATTTCCTGTGTTATAGCAAAAACATTCGCGAGGATTTTTTACAGAAATTCCTTTAACATGGGGCTTCCAATATTTGAGAGCACAGAAGCATCAGAAAAAATTGAGGCAGGAGATCAAATCGAAGTGGACATCAATACCGGTATCATAAAAAATATTACGAAAAAACAGACATACAAAACCCAGTCAATCCCGCCGTTTATGCAGCAATTGATAGATGACGGAGGACTGATTAATCACATCAAAAAGAAACTTTAAACCACTGACTCAGCTATCTCCGCCTCCTTGCGCCCGAAGGAAGTACCCTTGGGGTACGGTAAAAACGACGTATTGGTGAATCAATAGACTCTGCTGACAGCAGATTGCTTCTACTCCCTGCTTCCCGGCCCCCTGACGCCCGATTCGGGGTTTTAATAAATCTATAAAAATGATAAACTAACACCCTTTTGTTGCCGTATAAATATATATTTATAAGGGGAAAAACTTTTTGAATAAAAAACATCAAATTGTCATATTGCCTGGGGATGGTATTGGGCCTGAGGTGGTTGACGAAGGGTTAAAAATATTGTCTGCTGTGGCGAAGAAATTTGGTTTTTCTTTTGATCTTAAGGAAGGAACTATCGGAGGCGCTGCCATTGATAAATTCGGTGAGCCTTTGCCCCAATCTTCTCTTGAGCTTGCAATAAAAGCGGATGCGGTTGTTTTGGGAGCTGTTGGAGGACCAAAATGGGAAGGCCTCGATTATGAAATCAGACCGGAAAGAGCTCTTCTAGGCCTAAGAGACAAGTTAGAACTATATGCGAATCTACGTCCCGCTAAAGTTTTTTCCACACTCGTTGACGCTTCAAGTTTAAAAAAAGAAATCATTGAAAATACGAATATTATGATTGTAAGAGAACTGGTTGGAGGCATTTACTTTGGAAAACCGAAAGGAGTGGAAAAATTAGAAGATGGAAATGAGAAGGGGATTAATACTCTTGTTTATACAACCCCGGAAATAAAAAGAATCGCAAAAATAGCTTTTGAAGTCGCTTCCAAGCGAAAGAAAAAGGTCCTTTCTGTGGATAAAGCGAATGTGCTGGAAAGTACTGAACTCTGGCGAAAAGTGGTAACAGAAGTCCACGCTGATTATCAAGACATAGAACTTTCTCACATGTACGTGGATAATTGCGCTATGCAGTTGATAAAAGATCCGAAACAGTTTGATGTTATTGTAACAACTAACATGTTTGGGGATATTTTAAGTGATGAAGCCGCCATGCTGACCGGTTCTATTGGCATGCTTCCATCAGCAAGTTTAGGAGGAAACAATGGAATGTATGAGCCTATTCATGGAAGCGCGCCGGATATCGCTGGTCAGGATATAGCAAATCCAATAGCTACTATCATGTCTATTGCTATGATGTTCAAATATTCTTTTGGTTTGGATGAGGCATCTGAGCTAATTGAAAGTGCTGTCGAGAAAATACTGCAAAATGGTTTTAGAACCAAAGATATTATGGATAACTGCGGCAAACTCGTGGGGACAAAGGAAATGGGTGACTTGATTTTGAAAGAAATAGAGGAGACATAGATACAAAGGCACGAAGATACTAAGGAAAAAGATAATCTGTGCCTTTTAGTCTTAGTGTCTAAATTTACTGACCAATGACTATTAAAAAGAAGGAAAAATATAATATTGCTGTTGCAGGTGCAACAGGGGCTGTAGGAAATGCCATGATTGAGATACTCGAAGAGCGCAATTTTTCGGTGGGTAATCTATTGTTGCTCGCGTCGGAACGATCTGAGGGAAAACTATTGAAGTTTCATGGTGAATCGATTGCAGTCCAAACATTGACCCATGACTCATTTGAAGGGATTGATATCGCGCTCTTTTCCGCGGGCGCGGCAAGAAGTAAGGAATTTGCTCCTTCGGCTGTTAAGGCAGGCACTGTGGTTGTCGATAACAGTAGCGCGTTTCGTATGGAGGATGAGGTGCCGTTAGTAGTGCCGGAAGTAAATCCTGAAAAAATTAAAGAGCATCATGGGATTATCGCAAACCCAAACTGTTCTACTATTCAAATGGTTGTGGCTTTAAA
The DNA here is from genome assembly GCA_036011265.1 of Nitrospinota bacterium. Classification (GTDB taxonomy): domain Bacteria; phylum Nitrospinota; class Nitrospinia; order CAJXCL01; family CAJXCL01; genus CAJXCL01. Next base: position 2,728 of record DASCNB010000009.1, read on the forward strand.
ACCGATTTATGATAAAGTCGGCATCAAAAGAATTGTTGTTTCCACTTATCAGGCAGTATCAGGCTCAGGGAAAAAGGCAATCGAAGAGCTTTCCATTCAAACTCAAGATGTTTTAAATTCCAAACCCGTGATTTGTTCTGTTTATCCGCATCAAATAGCTTTCAACTGTTTGCCGCATATCGATGTTTTTCTGGAAAACGGATACACAAAAGAAGAAGTAAAAATGATTGATGAAACAAAAAAAATTATGGGTGATGAAGCT
>DASCNB010000010.1:0-21745 GCA_036011265.1 Nitrospinota bacterium
TTAAATGCCACATAATGAAAATAGGGATCAAATGCGGAGATTACCGCTACTTTTTTATTGAAAAATTTGGCTAACTCCATGCCCGTCAGTAATCCACCAAAAGACTGTGGACTTCCATCCACAGCGACTACAATGTTACCGCCGTTCATGGGAGCGGTATCTTTAATAACGAGGGTATCGACATTCACTCTTCTCGTGACTCTTTCACAAACGCTTCCAATAATACTTTCTTTTACAGTGCCTAATCCCAGTGCACCGATTATCACAAGATCATGTTTGTTTTTTTCCACATCTTTAACAATTTCCTTATAGTTTTTTCCTTCCAGAGACCGCTTTTCAAAATTCATCATCTTGGCCTTGGCGCATTTCTCTTCAAAAACATCCAGGTATGAATCAGTGATAATTTCCAGGCCTTTGGTTATCAAGCTGTCATGAACGTCTCTCTGTTTTTCCAGTTCTTCCTCTTCTAAATATTTTTCCGGTAAACCACTTTCCATCTGGCGGAACCGAATGTCATGGAGGCGTGCTGCGTAAACATGATTGCCCGTCAGCTTTGCCCCTGTTTGATGGGCAATTTCAATCCCTATATCGATCCCAGTGTTAGAAAAATCTGAATTATCAACGGGAATAAGAATATTTTTATACACTGAAAAGTCCTCCTGATTTATGTTGCGGCAAACCCGCAAACAAAGATGAATTGCATCCCCTTAGTCCCCCCAACAAGGGGAATTAAAGAGGGGAGAAAAAACTTGTCCAAAAAAAAGCAGATTTTGTAAGGTCATAGCCTTAAGTTACTTTGAACCCCGTAAAAAGTCAATCAGTTATTTCTTCAGAAGAAGTCGATTCCTCTGACGCTGATTCTTGATCTTCCGTACTTTCTTCTTTTTCATTAGGTTTGTCAGGGGAAAACAAAATATCCATGGTTATATCGGAAACGTTAATATCTGCCTTCATTCGCTGAAGAATTTTCTGAAATTCTTTAATTAAACTACTTTCCTCATTAAAAGTTACTTCCAGTTCTTTCTTATCTTCTAACACTTGATCCGCCATCGTGTCATTGCTCTCATTAAGCTCTTTCTTCATCTGGAGCGCGTTTTCCTTTTTTATTTCAATTTCTTCATTAAGAGTATTCAGATGATTAATTTCTTCACTGATAGCCAGAAGTTCTTTATCGTACTGTTCCAGGAGGATTTTGAGAGTTTCAAAAAACTTCTCTTTCTGGGTCTGCAGTTCCTCCAGGTTTGATCTTACATGTTGCCCATGAACAGACAGCTTTTCTTTGAATAAATTATAAAAGGTTTCTGATAAGGATTCAGGGTTACCAAAATCTAAGAGTTTTTGAGGATCATTCATTGAGCCGCTGACAATATCGGTGTAATTTTTTTTAATCCCTTTTTCCCCTATAGTTAAATTAGTCAGCCGTGTTTCAATCTCCTCAGCATTACTATCATAAATCTAAATATTTTTATCAAGGACCTCTATCTTTTTACAATTTTCATCCTGGTTTAATTCATGTTGTCTGATATTTTTTATTAAAGACTGTCTTTTCTTCTCTTTCAGATCAATTTCTCTGGAGAAGGCGTTTCTTAAACTCAAGAAGTCTTTATGAATACCATCATCTTCAGATTTTAAGTGATCTAACGTCAGGTCAAGATTTTCGCCGCCGGGCAATGAGTCGTTATTTTCCATTTTATAGTCTTACACCGTAAAAACTTCTTTTTTTAGGAACTGTTTAGCTCTTTCTTTTTTAGCCCCGCTGTTTAGTCGCAGTTTGGTTTTTCTTTTACAGCGCCTTAAGCAAAGCTCATAAAATTTTTTAGTTAAAACTTCAGGGCGAAAGCTCTAATCAGCTGCGGCCCTTGCCGCTTTATGCCCTCTGGTTAATGGCTTCTATCATTTCTTTTACCGCTCTGTCCAGTCCTACCATGACTGCTCTGGCAACTATATTATGTCCGATATTGAATTCCTCAATAGCCTGTATCGATGCTATTTTTACGACATTTTTATAAGTCAGTCCGTGGCCAGCATTGACGGTCAATCCAAGTTTTACGGCAGCATTAACCGCAGTCTGAATTTTTTTAAATTCCTTTTTAATTTCAGATTCTTTTTTTAGTTCGGAATATTTTCCGGTATTTATCTCTATTGCGTCACCGCCAATTGACTTGGAACATTCTACCTGCGCGAGCTCCGGATCAATAAACAGACTTACAGGAATTTTTTGATCGTGAAATTTCCGGATAACATCTTCTAACTGATTTTTGTGTTTTATTACGTCAAGCCCTCCTTCAGTAGTAATCTCTTCTCTTTTTTCAGGCACCAGGGAAACTTTATCAGGTTTGGTGTCCAAAGCTATTAGGACCATTTCTTTAGTGGCCGCCATTTCGAGATTCAGCCTTGTTTTTACCATTTGCCGCATTAATTTCAAATCCCTGTCCTGGATATGCCTTCTATCTTCTCTCAGGTGAATAGTAATGCCGTCTGCTCCGGCCAGTTCTACCAGTACTGCGGCAGCCACAGGGTCGGGTTCATTTGTCTTTCTTGCTTCTCTAATTGTCGCCACATGATCTACATTTACTGACAATTCAGCCATACACGTCTCTCTATTTTAAACAGATGAAGAGATAAGCGTTCAGTGAACAGCATTTTTCTGATCACTGCTCCCCAGCTCCTGACAACTTAATATATCCAGTTCATCCTATAATCCTGTCAATAATTCATTTTTACAAAATAGCATCTGCTACAGCGACGGCTCTTTTTGTTTCCTTAACATCATGGGTCCTCAGTATTTGGGCCCCGTTTATAATACCAAAGACAGAAGCCGCAATCGATCCTTCCAGACGTTCTTCAGCGGGAAGGTCCAATATTTTTCCAATAAACGATTTTCTCGAAAGACCGAGCAAAATTGGTTTTTTAAGTTTTTGCAACTGTTTGAGTTTCTTTAAAATAGTAATATTATGGGAGAAATTTTTTCCAAAACCAATACCCGGGTCAATAATAATCCTGCTCCCTTTTATACCGGAAGAAACCGCCTGTTTAATGCCCCTGTTAAGATATGCCGTGATCTCTCTCATAAGGGATTTATAAGACGGGTTTTTCTGCATGGTTTTAGGTTTTCCGGAAATATGCATGATAATCACGCCGGCATTTGCCGAAGCTATGGTTTTCGCCATGTTAGGATCAAACCTTAATCCGCTAATATCATTAATTATGCTTACGCCTTCCTCCAGAGCAGCCCTGGCGACTGTTGATTTGTAAGTATCTACGGAGACAGGAATGTCAAATTTTTTAATAAGAGCTTTAACTACAGGTAATATTCTTTTTAATTCTTCCTCTTCTGAAACAGGGTCAGACCCCGGGCGGGAAGATTCCCCTCCTATATCCAGAATATCAGCCCCCTCCATGATCATTTTATCCGCTTTTTTTAAGGCAGTATTGACCGAGATTACTCTGCTTTCCTTATAAAAAGAATCGGGAGTGATATTCAGAATTCCCATTATATGGGTTCTTTTTTTAAGATTCAAACGATATTGTCCGCTGAGAAACATTTCAGAAATGGAAAATCAGAGAGCTAAGGTTTTTTCTTTAGTTGGTTGTATCGATTAAATTCTTTTTCCGCTTTGCTTTTCATATTTTTTGCCTCATAAGCTTTCCCGAGCAGGTTATGATAACGAGCTTCAACATGAAACGATTTCACTGCTTTTTCAAGGTAAACTATGGCTTCATCATAACGTTTCTGCAAAAAATAAACTTCCCCAAGGTGTGCCATAGCTATATCAAAATCGGAAAAATTTTTAATGGCCTTTTTCAAAAACAATTCCGCCTGGGGATAGTTTCCTTTGAGTTTATATGCCTTGCCGATATTATTAAGCGACATTGAAAACCTGGGGTTGATCTTTAGAGCATTCTGAAAAAAAGTAATTGCCTCGTCGTATTTTCCCTGGCTCAAAAGAATCGTTCCCAAATTATTGTGGGCGTACATATTGCCGGGTTCTTTTTTTATAATTTCAAGAATAATTTCCCGCGCTTTTTCATGCTCACCTTTAATGCTCAATTGTACAGCCCGGTTCATTAAGGTAGATGATTCTCTGCTACCATATGCGATTGAGGACAAGAAAATGATATAAAAAGAAATCAAAAATCCTGTAATAAACTTCTTCAATGTATAGGACTCCCTGTTTGTTAGAATATTACATCTAAGTTATTGAAATATTTACAACCGCTGAGTTAACGGAGGGCGCTGTGCTTTGCATAAGCCGCTGTAAAAAAACAAAGCTAAGCTTTGCATAAGTCGCAGTAAAAGAAAAACCAAACTGCGACTAAACAGCGGGGCTAAAAAAGTCATTATTTTAATTTTCTCTACCATCCGGGTGCTCTCTGCGGCAAAGCTCGGCTTTGTAAATTTACTGACACCTCTGTATTCACAACCTTAGAAAAAAACTATGATAGCAGAAAACTATAATAAAAGAAGCTGAAAGATATTGATATTTGTGAAAGTGTTTAGCGAGTGCTGTCTCAGCTTTGCTGTGGGGAATCTTCAAGTAAAATAGTAGCCTATTCCACATTTTAGTCTAACTATGGCAGAAATGCAGGCACCACAGCACTGACTCCGATAAGCAACAATATGCCATAGGCAATACGGCGAAGTGTTTCCTTGGAGAAGCGATTGCCTATGGGAATTCCAATGGTTGCCCCCAGGTATATGAGAGGAAAAAACGCGATACCGAGGAATACATACCAGAGGATGCCTTTGCCAAACATCAGGAATAACAACACGATCTGGACCGGGATAGATGTGGCAAAGACGGCAAACAGGAAGCCCCGAGTCATCTGTGAAGACCAACTATGGGCCATGGTCCAGAGGACCAGTGGAGGGCCACCCATTCCACAGAGTCCAGCCAGGAGTCCGCTGGTGATGAAGGCAAATCCAGCCCAGCTCCAGTGCAACGCCTTAACAGCGGGAGTCCTCCAGAGAAGCTGAATGGCGACCAGTAAACACAGAATAAAGCCGATCACCATCCGGATATGGTCCGTATTCAAGGCAACCAGTTTCTTGAGGAGGAGCATGCCAACGGCAACCCCTGCTATACGAATAGTCGTGGCAGACAATGACAAACGCCACGGCACATCAGCATGGAGTTTCCGAGCGCCAATAGCCGCCTGGAACATGGAGCAGGTAGCCACCACTGTGATGACGCTTGGTAGTGGAAGACCTATCCAGGTGAGCAGAGGCGTCGCAAACATTGCGTATCCAAACCCAACTGTGCTTTGCACCATCCCGGCCAAAAAGATGATGCCTCCCGCTCCGACTATGTCGAGTATCTCCATGTTTACAATCAGGGTAGTAGATATTGGGCTTACCTCTCGCCAGTCGACAAAAAATTTTTTAATCTTATTATTTAACTTATTTTCTTATAAAAGACGGGTACTAATCAAAGACTGTGCAAAGGGATTTTAAAACAAGTGATCGAGTTCATCTTGACCCGTTTTCTAATAGTGACCGTTTCTTTTGTCATTCCCTATTTTATAGGGAATCTATTATAGAACCCCACTATAAGAAAGGAAGATGAAATAGTGGTAGCATATTTGAAAGTGTTTAGCGAGCGCATTTCTTATGCAGTCAAGATTAGGCGCTGTTTAGCCGCTGTTTTACTTTTGTACAGCGGCTTATGCAAAGCTTAGTCGTTGTTTAGTTTTTGGCTTTTTTAGGCACTGTTAGGTTCTTCTTTTTACAGTGCCTTATGCAGAGTACAGCGCTCAATGCAGTCAAGAGTGGATTTGATAATCATTTAGAAGGCATCTCCCCATCCGCAGTTATAATAGGTTTCTCTATAAACTATTATTAACTTTAGGAAAGGGAGGGTGCCATGAAGTTTTATGCAGGGATAGATTTGCATTCAAATAATAATTATATAGGAGCAATAGATGAAAAGGGAAGAGTTGTTTTTCAAAAAAGGAATCCTAATGATTTGGAGACAATAAAATCATTGGAACCCTTTAAAAAGTACATTCAAGGTGCTGTGGTGGAGTCGACGTTTAACTGGTATTGGTTAGTGGATGGATTGATGAAAGAGGGTTATAAAATTCATTTAGCCAATACAACGGCAATCCAACAATACAGCGGTCTTAAACACGGGGACGACAAGAGTGACGCTTTATGGCTATCAGAAATGCTTCGATTAAAGATATTGCCGGAAGGCTATATTTATCCTAAAGAGACGCGTGCGGTAAGGGACTTAATTCGCAGACGGATGCAGTTAGTCCAAAAGCGAACGGCCATGTTGAGCTTGAAAGGAATGATAAACAATTGTACAGGCACCAGGGTAAGTCGGGCAGAGCTTAGGAAGCTGGGTAATAAGGATATAGAGAAATTATTTGAGAGACCTTGTGAAGTTTTATCCGCTCAATCACTCAAGGAAGTAACAGATGTATTAAACGCTCAGATAAGTAAAATAGAAAAAGCGGTTCTCCAAAAGATAAAGTTAAAAAAGGAGTTTAAAAATATTTTGACCGTTACCGGCATAGGAGAGATATTGGGGCTGACGATAATGCTTGAGACAGGAGATATGGGGCGATTCCGCGATGTAGGAGACTTTTCCTCTTATTGTCGATGTGTTCCATCCCGACGAATATCAAATGAGAAAAACAAAGGGAAAGGCAACAAGAAAAACGGCAACCGTTACCTTGCCTGGGCGTTTGTGGAAGCCGCGCACTATATGCAACGTTTTTCTCCTAAAGCCAAGAGTTGGTTTCAGAGGAAAGCTGCAAAGAGAGGAAAGATTGTAGCTACTAAGGCGTTAAGTAATAAGATTGCAAGGGCCTGTTATTATATTATGAAGAACCGGATTGTTTATAATCCGAAAAAGATGTTTGGTTAAAAACCGGGTGGAACAGGGAACCAGTAAAGGGGTTGGCTAAAAACCATTGGATTTGATTGGAAACGGTTCCACCTATAAAAACATTGAAAGATAAATCGGCTTGTAGCAACTTTGCAAACTGTGATCCGCCCATTCTGTGATCCGTGAGGGGTTGGCCTTGAGCCATAAGATTTGATATTTAACGATTGGACACAGCGATGGTACCGCTGATTTTCTGGGGCAGGGAATCTGCCAGGGGCATTAAAGATTTTCTTTTGATGTCTTGAACCGGATGGATGACTGAAACGGATCATAGAATTCGTATTCAAAAAAAAGGAAATTGCGGGCGTGGGTAGTAGTTGCAAGAAATGTTCGGGTTGGGTTTATGCTTTCACAATACGCAAAAAAACTGCGCTTTTGCGATGGGGGAGAGTTTGTCCTTGACAACTATCCTTCTAATGGATGACCCTTTTTTCGAGACTCAAAAGACCAAACATTAATTGGAAGAATGAATATAAGAATAATTACTATTTTAATTTAGAGAAATGATTTCATTAGTTGTTTTTTTGTATAACGCCGCAAATAACTTGCACATTTTTTGTGAGCAGCGCGAATGAAAAATGTGTCAATGTTGATTTTCATTGTTATACATTTCATTGTTACTACTTTCTGGTTAAATATTCGTTAACGTTTTCAGATAATCGATCCACCAGTTGCTTTTGCGTGTCGCTCTTTTCAGCTGCTTCTAGTTCTTCGGCTATTTTTAGTGCGAGACTAATGTTTTGAGTAACCACTAGTTTGTCGTGGTAATCAGACATTTTGCTGACTGTTTGGTTGTATAAGTAGAAGAATATTGCAGCAATGAATTCGCTTGTAACACCTGCTGCGGTAGTAACATATGCTGGAGTCACATCACCTGCACCGTTGTACATCATTACAATACCAACTGTAATTATTGCCAGACCGACAAAAGAAGCGAACGCTGCCAATAAGAAGCTTTTATTCGCTTGACTTTGCGTTTGTTCATAATATTGATCAAGATATTTAAAATTAATTTGTACTAGCTTTGTTACAAAATCTGTTTCGATAGTATCTTGAAGATTGGTCGCACCTTCTTTAAGAAGTTGTTTTTCAATATTGGATCGAAAAGCTCCGAAGGCAAACTTAAAATATAAAAGAATGAAAGTATAGAGAGAGGCCCCAGCGCCAATACCTAGCAGTGAGAAAAAAACTATATTCTTTGCATCATCAAGTTCATTCTCTGTATATGCCAATCCTATAACAAGTATAAGACCGACAGCTATTGAAATGAACAAATGTAGAGTTCTAAATCTAAAATTTTCTATTTGCCTATCAATTGAAGCCTTCTGCTTCTTAAGTAGCTCGATTTTTTCCCTTGGTGTGAACTCAACATCTTCTTCACCCATAAATCACTCCCCATTATTAATTTTATAACATTAATATTAAATATACAGTTTACCTAACAGAAAAAGTGCAGTCGTGAATTAGCTTCGCCCCGCTGAGCGTGGCTTCGCAGATTCGCCCAATGAGGAGTAGCTGCGAAGACTTAAATTCTGTGTTAGGCTGCATGCAACCTACTTCTGTAGTTTTTTCTTTACCCCATTAGAGAAGAAAGTTCTCTAACGGGGTTTACCGTTAGCAGTCCGGTACTTTGTACTAATAGACCATTTTTCTAAATAAGCATATACATTATAACATGTTTTGTTTGTTATTCTCCTAAGTAATATCTAATTTTGCAAGGTGTATTTAGCGATTAAACCAAAACTGTTGGATTAGTTACAATAGAAAATCCGAATGAAAAGCTTTAACCACTTTTAATTGAGGTAGAAAACATCCCCCTGTTTCCCCCTTTACTAAGGGGGAATTAAACCCAAATTATGCGTGAATAATGACCTCCGCTCTCTCTCCTCCTTGGGAAGGAGGGGATAAAAAGGGTGTACAGTGCTTTTTTGTAGTGTGATTCTTCAGCAGGCTTGGAGGGACATGAGGACGTTAGACATCCCCATCTCTTCTTGAATACAGGTCATTCAAGATACGCTGAAAGGTCGATAGTTGCTGCTCGGGTTTTGTCACCAAAGGAGAGGGTAATTTTTAAATGAGATCCGCCATGAGCTTCATCAGGGAACCCCGGGAAAAAGAGTGTCCCATAGGCAATCTGATTAGGCAAAATTTCTTTGTTTTCTAGAGATTTTTCATACAGATCGTCATTAATCTTTGTTTTCGCGTTTTGATAGCTATCCGTGCCTCCACTAATAGCTCCCGCCGCACCACCTATAGCCGCTCCTTTTCCAGCCGCTTCACCCAAATCCCCTCCGGTAACTATACCTACTGCCAGACCTACTACTGCTCCGGCAGCGCCAAGAAGAAAAGCCGGCTTTGCCGCGCCGGAAAAAGTTTCGTTAACGCGATAATAATCCTCAACCCGTTTGTACGTTCTTTCAAGCGAATTGATCGGCCAGGCCCGGTTTTTGGTATCAACAAGAAATGTCTGCTCTGGAATTAAGGTTACTGTTTCATTCCCTTCATTTTGAAAAGCAAGTTGTATAGGCAGCAACCCGGCTTTCCGAATATTGAATCCAAATGCTTTTTTTGCGCTTTGTTGGTTCTCAAAAGAGATAGCTGATATATGGAGGCCATTGATGGTTACCCTGTTTTCCGCACTTAAGGGTAAATCTATAGGCAGGACCCTTTCCTTATACGCGCAAGATGCAAACAGCATAAAGGCAGGCAGAAATATTACTAAATAATGACGCCATTGGATTTTATTCTTCATTTAGATAATTATATACTGAAACAAGTCAAGTTTTCAAAAAATTAGACGGGACACGCTGAGCGGGTCGGGATAACAGGATCTACTTGATATAAATCACAATACTGCTAATAAATAAAGTATCGTATAAAAGCCAATCACTGCTGTATAGCCAACCATCAGTTTTCTTCCTGTAGCAAGGGCCGGCGGGTCGCTACGATGGATACGAATAAAGGTGTGTATGGTTCCGGCAGCGCCCAATAAAATTACAATCGCGTAAATTCCATAAAACACGAGATTAGCTGAGAAAAAATCAATTTGGGTCACGCCTGTCTGTGAAACAATCGCTTCTATCCATGATATTGTTTTTTTTCCATAAAACGCGATATGACCCAAAAGGGCAAACGGCAACAGCGAATAGCCAAACCTGGTTAATCGATAGACCGATTTTTTTAAATTATGTCCTCCTAAAAAACGCTCCATTAGCAATAATAATAATGAAGGCAGCATGGCAGCGAATAAGAAAATGGCTGTATATAAAGGAATGACGTTAATGCCCAAGTCATTGACGATCTCATTAAAAAAATAATTTCCGGGAGCAAGCAAAGCCCCGCTTTCCACCGGTAATATTCCTACAAGAGCGGCGGATGTCAGGGCTACCGCGAGAGAAGGGGAGGCAGCAGCCACGATTCCTGTTCCGGGAAACTGGAGATTCAACTTTACTGAACCATAAGGACAATTTTTATGGCACTGCATACATAGGACACAATCCTGCTGACTCTCTATAGCGTAAGGATGCAAAAAAAGTTGGCAGCCGGGTTCAGTTTCTTTCCCGGTATAACATTCATGTGTACCGCATCGATACGTACAAACGTGCTTGTCGGCATCGAGCGAGAAAAACGATGTTAGTGATGAAATCCCGAGAAGACTTCCCATGGGGCAGAGATAGCGGCACCAAACCCGTCTCTCAAAGACAATTGAGCATATAACCGCTCCTAAAGTAATGCTTAAGAGTAGTAAGGCTGTGTAGAACGGTTTTTCCTGAAGGCCAAACGATCCTTCCATCCAGAAAATGACAAAAATAAAAAACATCGACAGGTTTTGTCCATGCTGAGAAATGATCGCGGAGCGGGGCATATTAAAACTTTTCCACTTTCGCGCTATTTCTCCGGTTACCATGAAAGGGCAGACAGCACAAAAAACCCTGCCGATAAAAAAGGTAAACAAAAAAATTAAAAACCACCCTGCAGTCCAAAAAATGGAATTCAAAAAGTTTTCGTCGGGAAAAAAAAGCATTAATGAAATAGATAAGCAGAAAAGTATCAGGCCAATTTTGCCAAAAAGGTCCGGAAAGACTTTTTCTTTTAATAAATTCGAGAGTCGAGGATGCCGGAAAAGGTTGTAAACAGGTTTGTCTCCTGGCGCATGAGAAGGGAAAAAGAGCTGGTCAGGTTCGATAGTATTTCCCGAAGTCAGAATTGCCGCGCCATTTAAAACATTTTCTAATTCCGCGACATTACCCGGCCAGTGATATGATTGAAGTTTTTTTTCCGCTGATTCTGAAAGAGATAATCCCTCTCTATGAGTTTGCCGTCCTATTCTTTTCAGTAAATAGCCGCAAAGTTCCGGTATATCTCTTCGCATTTTGCGTAAAGACTCTGTTTTGAATCCAAAAACATTTAAAGATTCGTAAGTATTTTTATTGAACGATCCGGAGTGGACCATTGTTTTGATATCTGCTATGGCAGTGCCTATAATTCTGATGTTTGCCCTGCGCTGTATTTTGTTTCCCACGCGATGATAAAGGCCGGTTTGGAGGAAGTCGAAAATCTTGACCTGGCAGGCGCTATTCAAATTTTCTATATTTTTTAAAAAAAGTATTCCTTTGTCAGCCTTTTCGATAAGGCCCCGTCTTACAATTCTTGAAGCACCGGCTCCTTCTTCCATTCCGAATAATTCATCTCCCCAGCTTTCTTTAAGAAAAAAACGGCAATCGCCCTCAACAAAGGGACCATTCTTTCTTGTACTGCTTGAGTGGATAAATCTTGCCAGTAGTTCTTTTCCTGTTCCTTCTTCCCCTTTCAACAAAACCGATTTGTTTGAATCAGCTACTTTCGCGACAAATTTATTAATTCTTTTAATCGAAGAACTTTTACCCACAAATTCTCCTGCCACAGCTCCTTTCTCGGTTTCAAGCGTATCGATATCTACATCCAGTCTTTTTTTCAACATCGCATTGTAAAGAACCATTGCAATCTGGCCCCCAGCAATGGTCATCCCTCGTATTTCTTCGTAGTTATAATTTCTTGGTTCGATCGTCTGAAAGTTGATTGCTCCAAGGGTCTCTTCCCCCGCGATAAGAGGTATTGAGAGAAGCGACTTGAAACGGTCCTCATGAACTTCAGAAATAAATTTGACCCTGGGGTCCGATTCCGCGTTTTCAAGACTGACCGCTTCCCTGTTTTTGACAACCCACCCGGTAATTCCTTCATTTCCTCTCATTGCAATTGTTTTGCCTTCCGGAAGTTCCAAGCCCGATGAAGTTTCAAGAATTAAACGATCGGACAAGTAATCAACGATAAAAAGAGAACAGGCGTCTGCGTTGATCCTTTTTTTCAGCAAATCCACGACAGGAAAGAGCTTAATCTCAATATCTTCCGCTACACTCAAAAGTTTTGTTACCTCATTTATAAGAGAGAGCTTCTTTTCTTTCTCATGGGACAATTTTTCTTTGTCAATTACCTTTATTTTCTCCCGGTTAAAATGTTCAAAAAACATATCAAGCTTTTCGGACAGGGTACGGTTGAAATACATATTCATCGCCGGGTCTTCAGAAAGTAACCGGTCCATATTCTGCCTGTTAATGACATACAGCTCTACATCTTCTTCCACGACTGCGTCCACCTTTCGACGTTGCCCGGTAAGCATGGACATAACGCCGAAGCAATCTCCGTTTTTCAAAACAGATATTGTAGTCTCTTCTTCGCCGTCACCTCTTAATATTTCCCTGACCATTCCGGTATGGATAATATAAAATATCATTGCCTCTTCATCCTTGCGGAAAATGGTTTGTCCCGCGCCGTAATGCTGCACCTCTATCGCGGATGCTGTTTTTTCAATCAAATCGGCAGGCATCTCATTGAAAGGCGGATGAATTTGCAAAAATTTTACGTACGTTTGGATATCAGTCATCGGAATAAATTTATCTATAGTAATTTCAATGTAGAAATTCTATTAACAAAAAATATGATTGGAAAAGGCTAATTTTCTTGTATCAAGCGGCTGAGAAACGACTAAAACAACAACCAGGAGATTCTTCGCTGGTGCTCAGAATGACAATCTAAAATCTCCCGCGTGTTATTCTGAGGGAGCTTAAGCGACCGAAGAATCTCGTTTTTTGCGACATTAAGTTAGAGGTTTTTTCGTCGTGGAGCTTGTGCTTAACATTGTATATAAATTATTGTTAATATTTATACTATAATATTGTATTCTTTTTTAGTAAAGTTTTTAAAAAATTAGACGGGACACGCTCAGCGCGTCGGGATAATAGGATTTACTTGATGTAAGTTAGTTATTAATTAATCCTGCAAAGCTGAGCTCAAAGCTAAGCTTAGCTTCGTAGCTCACGTCAAAAAAAAGAAAAAAAATTATGAAACCGTTGTCTGAGGAAACTGAAGCACGAATACAGGAAATGGGGAAACGATTGCTCAAAGCAGCGCGTGAGCGAAAACAGGCTTTCTGGGCCCGGGAACACTGGGAAGAAATACTCTTTCATAAATTGATGGACAATGAACAACTGCGCGCGCAGTTACTCCGCTTTGTGGATGTTCTTCCCGCACTGACTTCGGACGAAGACCTTTCAAAACATCTTCATGAATACCTGGGAGAAGAGGATTTACCTATTCCGGGGTTTGCCAAGTGGGGTATAGAGCATGCGCAGGGTTCTGTTGCGGCCCATCTGGCTGCCGGGGCAGTACGCACAGCCATGCACGGCCTGGCAAAACGATTTATTGGTGGTGAGAGTGTAAACGACGCGTTTAATACAGTCAAGCAGTTGCGCAATGAAAAGATGTGCTTTACTCTTGATCTGTTGGGGGAAGTTACAGTTAGTGAAACTGAAGCTGATGAGTATCGCGATAAGTATTTGAACTTTATTACTAATTTGGCGCCGAAACTTAAAGCCTGGAAACCGAATCCATTATTAGATGAAATCAACGGTCGCCCCTATCCTCGATTTAATCTTTCTATTAAAGTTTCATCTTTATGTTCTCAGATTGATCCCATTGACATTGAAGGGCGGGCTGAAACAATAAAAAAAAGATTACGTTCTATCTTTCAAGCTGCCAAAAAAGAAGGGGCCTTCATCTGCATGGATATGGAACAGTACGATATGAAGGAAATTATCCTTCGGGTGTTTAAGGATATTCTTGTTGAGCCTGAGTTTCGTGATTGGCCTGATGTGGGGATCGCGCTTCAAGCGTATTTACGCGATACGGAAAAGGACCTGTTGGGTTTAGTAGATTGGCGTGGCAGCAGGGGGACTCCTGTTACTGTCCGGTTGGTTAGAGGAGCTTACTGGGATTATGAAAAGATAATAGCAAAACAGAATCAATGGGATATGGCTGTATGGTCTGAAAAATGGGAAACCGATCTTTGTTTTGAAAATTGTACCCGTCACCTCATGGATAATCATCCGGCGTTAGATATTGCCGTTGGATCCCATAACGTTCGGAGTTTAGCGTTAGCAATGGTATTGGCTGAAGAGAAGGGTTTGAAGCCCGGACAATTTGAATTGCAAATGCTGTACGGTATGGCCGATCCTCTGAAAGAAGTTATCGCGGAAATGAACCAGCGAACTCGTATTTATGTCCCCTGCGGGGAATTGATTTCCGGCATGGCCTACATGGTAAGACGGTTGCTGGAAAATACGGCAAGCCAATCTTTTCTGCGCATGAGCTTTGCCGAAGATCTGCCTGCTGAAACTCTGTTAGCCCCTCCAACATCTCCGGAACTAGAAGAAGAGGGTTCTGATGAAATAGAGTCTACTCAACAACCCCCTTACGAAGGGGGGGATCAAAAGGTGGGGGAACTTCCTCCTTTTGTTAATGAACCGGTCCATCGTTTTACAGATGAAGTGGAGCGAAAGGCCTTTGCTGCCTCAATACAATATGTCCGTGACAACCTGGGACAGGAATATCCGCTTATGATAAACGGAGGAAAAGTAAATAAAGAAGGGTACGTTGTTTCAATAAACCCGGCACGGCCTGAAGAAGTTGTGGGACATGTTTCAATAGCGGATAGACAGGATGTTGAACGTGCTATAGAAGCCGCCACATCCGCGTTTTCCGGGTGGAGAGATTTGACCGCTGAGAAGCGTGCTGATTATCTGGTCCGCATCGCAAAACATTTGCGCAAACACCGGGACGAGTTTTCCGCGTGGCAAATCTTTGAAGCGGGAAAAACATGGCGCGAGGCGGATGCCGACGTAGTGGAGGCTATTGATTTCCTGGAATATTACGCGAGGGAAGCCACGCGTCTTTCTTGTAAGATGAATTTTAATGTTCCGGGTGAAAATAACGAATACTTCTATCAACCGCGAGGTGTCGGGGTGGTCATTTCGCCGTGGAATTTTCCATTAGCTATTCTTACCGGCATGCTGTCCGCTTCTATCGTGTCTGGTAATACAGCAATTTTAAAACCATCCTCGCTAACTCCGGTTATTGCTGCGAAGCTTATGGAAGTTTTACGCAAAGTGGATTTGCCGAAAGGGGTCGTGAATTTCTTGCCCGGTTCCGGAGGTGAAATAGGCGACTATCTTGTAAGTCATCCAAAGGTAAATTTTATTGCCTTTACAGGTTCGCAGGAAGTGGGATGCGGTATTTATAAATTAGCCGCAGAAGTTCATGATGGGCAGACACATTTGAAACGCGTTATTGCAGAAATGGGTGGAAAGAACGCGATTATTGTGGATTCCAACGCGGATATGGATGACGCGGTATCAGGGATTGTTGCTTCCGCGTTTGGTTACCAGGGACAAAAATGCAGCGCGGCTTCGCGGGTAATCGCGGTGGGGGATGTTCATGATATCCTTGTTCAGCGGTTAGTGAAAGCGGTACGCAGTTTACGAATAGGGTTACCGGAAAACCCGGGAAGCTTTATGGGAGCGGTCATTGACGAACAGGCTATGAAAAAAATTCAGAGCGCTATTGAAAACGGGAAAAAAACGGCTGATGTCGCGTTAGAAGTAGACGTAAGCTCTATGGGTACCGGGTTTTTTGTTGGCCCGACGATTTTTGTGAATGTTCCGCCTGAAAGCGATCTTGCCCAAAAGGAAATTTTTGGTCCTGTGTTAGCTATTATACAAGCAAAAGACTTTAAAGAAGCTCTGGATATTGCGAGCAAAACATCTTATGCGTTAACAGGCGGCATCTATACCCGGAGTCCTGAAAATATGGAGCTTGCAAGGCGGGAATTCAGAGTAGGTAACCTCTACATTAATCGAAAAATTTCAGGGGCTATTGTCGGACGTCAGCCATTTGGTGGGTTTAAGATGAGCGGCATCGGCAGCAAAGCCGGAGGACCGGATTACCTGTTGCAATTTATGGAACCCCGTACCGTTACAGAAAACACATTCCGCCGCGGTTTTTCACCTGAAGAAATGTAAAGCACCACACACGGCCTTTTAACCACGAAGATCACGAAAGAAGGTAATCCCTTCTTTTAAGAGGGGTGGACGCGTAGCGGACGACGTGTGTTAATAAACGTTGCTAAGTCTTGCATAAGGCGCTGTAAAAGAAAAACCAAGCCTTGCATAAGTCGTTGTATAAGGTAAAAAACAAACAACGACTAAACTGCGACTAAACAGCGGGGCTAAAAAAATCACAACTAAACACCACCTAAAAAAGACTATGAAAATATTAATTACAGGTTCGCACGGTCTTGTAGGTTCTGCTCTCATGCCGGCGCTCGAAAATACCGGACATAAGGTGATTCGTATGATTCGCCCGCCAATGAAACCGGAGGAAAAAGAAATCTTATGGAATCCCCTTGAAGGTTTTATCGAAAAGGAAAAGCTTGAGGGCTTTGATGCGATAGTTCATCTTGCGGGAGAAAATATCAGCACAGGCAGGTGGACAGTGGAAAAAAAAGGACGTATCCGTGATAGCCGCGTAAAGGGAACACGGCTTCTTGCTGAAACTTTAGCCGGACTAAAAGCTAAACCCAAAATTCTTGCTTCAGCTTCTGCAATCGGGTTCTACGGAAGTCGGGGAAGGGAGGTCATGAATGAAAAAAGCTCACCTGGTTCAGGGTTTTTGGCAGAAACATGCGTTGAATGTGAAGCGGCAGCAGAGCCGGCACGTCAGGCCGGAATCAATGTTGTTCATCTTCGGTTCGGGATAATACTCAGTCCGAAAGGTGGGGCATTAGCTAAAATGCTTCCTCCATTTAAACTTGGTCTGGGAGGTAAAATTGGCAACGGCAATCAGTACATGAGCTGGATTTCAATGTCTGATGTGGTAGGAGCTGTATTGCATGTTTTAAAGAGTAAAGAACTTAACGAACCTCTTAATATTGTTTCTCAGAATCCGGTTACAAACTTTGAATTCACAAAAGCGCTTGGCAAGGTTTTATCCAGGCCTACGGTTTTTCCTTTGCCAACTTTTGCAGCGCGATTCGCATTGGGAGAAATGGCTGATGAATTACTTTTATCAAGTACGCGTGTTGAGCCTTCCCGACTGAAGGCTGCGGGTTATGCTTTTCAACACAATAATATTGAAGAGGCTTTGCGGAGTATGTTGGGAGGGTAAACCTTCTGTTTGCAATAGAATATGATGGGAAAGGCTAGCTTCCTTCTATCAAGCTGCAGAGAAACGACTAAAATTACAACCAGGAGATTCTTCGCTGGCGCTCAGAATGACAATTTAAAACCTCCTGCGTGTCATTCTGAGGGAGTACATTCGTGGATTTTATGCTGAACGAAGTGAATGTATTCAGCATAAAATCGGCGACTGAAGAATCTCATTTTTTATCACATTAAGGTAAGTACCGCTTTTCAATTAATCCCGGTTTTTTATTTAATTCTTCTTGAATAACAGATTATCAAGAGAAAATTTTCCTCCTCCGTTTATTATTAAAGCAATTGCCATGCAAAGGAGTGATCCTGCAAACTCAAAACCATTATCGGTAACGAACAGTCCATGTTTTATATGCACCGCGAAAACGGCAACCGACATGACGATAGCAATAAAAAGTGCCGCCCATCGAGTAAAAAGCCCAAGCAGCGCAAGCAGCCCCCCAAAAAATTCTGCACCGGCAAGCGCGATTCCAAAGAAAGCCGCGAAACTAAAACCCATCATATCCATAAACCGGATTGTTCCCGCAATGCCTCCGCCTCCCCAAAGGCCGAATAGTTTCTGGCTTCCGTGAGCTAAAAACACCACACCGAGCGCTATTCTCAGGGAAAGCATACTGTACTCCTTGAATCTGTCCAGGTTTGAATCTAAAACCGCAATCTTAAACATGCGACAGGCTCCCTCATATAAAAAGGAAATATGGTACGGCAAATCTAAGTTTCAGTGATTAAAGCATAACCTGATATGTCGGTCAACTTTTTTCTGATAAGGAAGATACGCTTTTTTCAAGACTTTGCCCGTGAAAGGTGGCCAAAGGTAGCTCAGGACAAATAAATCCAAATTCAAGTTTTCTTGGAAAATCATCAATGGCGAATATTAATTGCTCTTTAACAAAAAATTTAAATACTTTTTAAAATTTAGGGGGTTCTGGCGAGTCGGACTCCAAGACTGCTATCCCGATATTCCGGCCAGCCGTAGCTTCGATAGCTAGTACGTAGGAGTTCCGGATCATTGCTCCAGCTACCTCCACGAAATACCCGGTAGGCCCCGGTCAATGGTCCCTTTGGGTTGTTGCGGGGGCTGTTACTGTAATAGTCCTTGCTATGCCAATCAGACACCCATTCCCAAACGTTCCCGGACATATCATAAAGACCAAGTCTATTTGGTTTCTTCCGGCCTACAGGGTTAACCGTCCTCTTATTCAAGTTCATTTTATACCAGGCATATTCTTTGAACTCAGCCCTATTATTTGTACCTGCCCATTTTTTCTTTTTACCGCCGCTCCTTGCAGCATATTCCCACTCTGCTTCAGTAGGAAGCCTGTATTTCATACCGGTCTTTTTATTAAGATTGCTGATAAATTCCTGCGCGCTGTTCCACGATACAAGTTCAACAGGGCAGTCTTTTCCGCAAAATTTAAATCCGGATGGTATGCTTCCCATAATCTCTTTCCATTCGTTCTGTGTCAGTTCATATTTTCCAAGATAAAAATCATCCACGCATACCTCATGAACAGGTTTTTCATCTAAACTCCCTTCCCCAAAAGAGTCTCCCATCTGATAACAGCCTCCTTTAATAAAGACCATTTCCTGTTTTTCGATCTGTTTTTCCGGAGTCTTCTCCTTCTTAGAGCGAGGTTCTATGCCCTTGTATACATCAAAAGCCAATGCAGTTGTACTCAAAGTAATAGAAAGTAATGCTAGAGGGATGTAAAAAATTAGATTCATGAATAGGAATTTCAATTCTATGCATGATTACACGGATTTGATTAGGATTTCACTGATTCATGTATAAAATCTGTGTAATCAGTTAGTGTGAGTGAAACGAAAACCTAATTTGAAAAACTTTATTTATCCCGGGCTAGACGAAACCCGTTAAGCATGCGCCGGTGGCTGTCAGGCCTGTCCCTGTGCCGGTTCGCGGCCCTCAGATTATTTGATAAGTTGCCCCATGAACCGCCCCGAAGAACCCGGTAATCTCCGCTGTCCGGTCCTTTCGGATTGTTGCGGGGGCTTTTTTTGTAATAGTCCTTATCGTACCAATCCTGGACCCATTCCCAAACATTACCTGACATATTGTATAATCCTAATGAATTAGGTAAAAAACTTTTTGCCGAAATAGTCTTTGTTCTATAAACTCCAGGTCGGGAGTAAGGTTTCTTATATTTATTACTCCCGTTAAAATTTGACTCATCAGCTCCTATGATATTTTTCCCCGTGCCAAACCGCACCTTTTTTCCTCCTTCTCTCGCTGCGAACTCCCATTCCGCTTCTGTTGGAAGCCTGTAGTTCATGCCGGTCTTTTTATTCAACTTCCTGATGAATTCCTGAGTATTGTTCCATGATACATTGTCCGCGGGACAGTCATCCCCGCAGTCTTGAAAGGACGCCATATTATTCCCCATAACCTCTTTCCATTCCTTTTGTGTCAGTTCATATTTCCCAAGGTAAAAATCATCCACACATACCTCGTGCAACGGCTTTTCATCTGAAACTCCTTCCCCGAAAGAGTCTCCCATTTGATAACACCCTCCTTTAATAAAGACCATATCATGCCTCCCTGTCTCTCTTTCCATACCCTTCCCCATATTTGAGGGGAGTTCTAGAGCAAATGCAGTGGAACTCAAGGCAGTAGAAGCTAATGCCAAAAGGATGCATGGAACTAAATCTAAGAATTTCATTTTGGTTATCCTGGAGTTCAATTTAGATGCAACCTGAATCTTGCATAATGAATTTTTAAAAGGTATTTATATAAAGTTACCGTCTTATCATATTGAGGGCGGAGCCCGCGTTAAACCAAAGAATATGTTCGAAGTTCATGCTGTGTGATGCAGAAATGGTGTTTGTGGTGCCATTACTGTGGCGGATGTTAATCGATACTTCTTTATCAGGCTCTAATTTATCGAGATCGGGAAAAGTAAGACGGTCATCCTTTTTAATTATCTCATAGTCTGAAGGATCACTAAAAACTAACGGAATTATTCCCTGTTTTTTCAGATTTGTTTCATGGATTCTGGCATAGCTACGTGCCAGAACTACTAAGCAACCCATGTGGCGTGGTGTCATTGCGGCATGCTCCCGCGAACTCCCTTCTCCATAATTATTATCTCCGATTGCAACCCAGCCTTTGCTGAGCGCCTTGTAGTCACGGGCAATATTGTTTAGAGGTTGGTCTTCCTTTCCGGTAAGAACGTGATAACCGGTACCTGGTTTTTTAGAAAACGCGTTATTTACGCCTATAAACAAGTTATCGCTGATACGATCCAGATGTCCGCGGAATCTTAACCATGGTCCTGCGGGAGAAATATGGTCAGTCGTACATTTGCCCCGGGCCTTAATCAGCGCCGGTAGTTCAGAATAGTCTTCGCTCTTATCTGCTGCCACAAAAGGTTCTAAAAGACGGAGACGTTCACTTGAGGCATCAATACAGACAGTAAGGGAAGCAGGTTCACTGGGAGGAGCAACATAACCGCTTTTATCCTGAATCAATCCGTTTTCCGGGAGTTCACTTGCTGTAGGAGGATTTAAAATTGTCGTACCCCCTTTTTCCAGCTTAATTCCTTGATGAATTGGATCCTGGTCTAAACTGCCGCTCAGCGCGTAAGCTGTAACAACCTCCGGACTGGCGATAAAAGAATGAGTGTTAGGATTACCATCGTTACGGCGCGGGAAATTACGATTATATGAGGTCAGTATGGAGTTTTTTTCTTTTTTATCTACATCGTTTCGGTCCCACTGGCCGATACATGGACCGCAGGCATTTGCAAGCACTTTAGCGCCGATAGCCTCAAGATCGCCTAATAAACCATCCCGCTCAATGGTAGCGCGTACCTGTTCTGAGCCGGGGGAAATAAAAAAAGGAACACGTGTCTTCAAACCTTTGGCCTTTGCCTGCCGCGCAATGTGAGCCGCGCGACCAATATCTTCATATGAGGAATTGGTACAACTTCCAATAAGCGCGGCTTTCAGCGCTGCAGGATAATCATTTGCTTTGATATCTTCAGCCATTTTAGAAACAGGCCGAGCCAGATCCGGAGTATGGGGTCCAACAATATGCGGTTCCAGAGTGGAAAGGTCGATTTCTATAACCTGATCATAATATTTATCCGGCTCTTTGCTTACTTCAGGGTCTGCAACCAGGTGTTTAGCATATTTCTCAGTTATATTTGCAATCTTATCTCGTCCGGTAGCGCGTAAATAAAGAGCCATTTTGTCATCAAAAGGGAATATTGAAGTAGTGGCGCCCAGTTCAGCTCCCATATTGGTAAT
>DASCNB010000011.1:0-51758 GCA_036011265.1 Nitrospinota bacterium
TTTTACTATTTTCATTCAGCTGGCATTTCCATCTCAATGCCACAACATCCGTTGAATTTTCAATTCCAATTATCAAGGGAATTTTTTTATGTAACTTAGCTGCAAGTTCCTTGGCACGATTGCCCGGAGTACTCTTCTTACTATTGTACTTTTCTTCCAGCTTTTGAATAGCATTAATAGTATCTAATATATTCAAGGTTTGATTTTCAATAATATTCCATTTTTGAAGAAAGACGATCATTGGGAAAAAGAGGTACCCCATAGCAGCCCTGGGTGGTATTCCCGAAGGAATTTTAACTATTGGCACTTTCTGTCGGTTTGCAAGAAATGCTAATCTACCACCACTTGTAATGGCTACAACCTTTGATTTTCTTTTAAGCACTTCCTTAAAAGCAGTTAAAGTTTCTTCTGTATCTCCTGAGTAGCTAACCGCAAACACCAGACTTTTTTCATTAACAAATTGCGGCAAATCATAATTTCGATTGACTATAATGGGTACAGGAGATTCATTAATGAAAAGAGTTTTCAGCAAATCTCCAACGATAGCGGAGGCACCCATCCCAAGTATCACTATGTTTTGAACTTTTTTGGGTTTAGAAAAATTTGGACAGGCTTTGGCAATATCAACGGCACTCTGGCATTGCTCAGCAAATCCTGAAATATGGCGAAGCAACAATCCTTTATCTACTTTAGTTATAGTTTTTAAATTATTGAGTATCATTCATTCTCCAATTTAATAAGTTGATAAAACAACTTTTTAAGATATCATATTTTCACTTAATATTAAAGTAATAGTTCAGAAATTGTGGAAATGAAATTGTATTATTACCGCCTATTATTTCTCAGCAATACTCCATCAAGCATGTTTCAAAAAAATAATAGTTACTTTTTAGCTACAGCCCATATATTATTTGAAAAAAGAAAATTTAAAGGAAAGATTAAAGAAAAAGGGAAAAGATGACATACTACTTGACGGGCGAATTCTAAAATTTTTTCTTTCGTAGAGTTCTTTTTTACTGGACTGATATATTCATTTCCCAACCATACTTTTGCATAAAAACCAGCCTTTGTTAAACAATCTTTCAAGCTTAATATCGTTTGTTCATTAATGTGAACTTTTAAGTCTGTTTCATTTCGGATTTCCCTTGTCAGCAGATTTTGTTTAAAAATGCGGTTTAATATTTTATTTACCGGTCGTTCCCATAAGGGGTAACCAAAATCATTATACCATCGGTTTGGTGAGGTATGGATTATCAGTTCTCCATTTTCTTTCAATGTTCTTTTACATTCTTTCAAGCATTGCAAAAGATCGGCAGGTGAAAGATGCTCTGCTACATCCATAAAAAATATTTTGTCAAAAGTACTCTCTTTAAAGGGCAAAGTATCCCCGGAAGCTTGATGAACTGAAAAAAAAGACGTTTTATTATCCGGAAGTGATTGTTTCGCTACTTTAGCAATTTCAATCGCGTCAGAAGCATAGTCTATGCCATAGGAATGAATATTTTCCCTAGCACATGCCAGAACAAAATCCCCTCTTCCACACCCTATATCAAGAATTTTCATCGCTGACCTTAATTTTGCCATATTAACGGCATCTTTGAGCCTAGGAGAGATTAATCCTTTTTTGAAACAATCTATACCTTCCATTGAAAGAAAATATTCTTTTGAATAAAGTTTTGAATCTGGAGTTTTCATAATAGTGATTTATATATTTCAATATGTTTTTTTACGGCAGAATCCCATGAAAAATCTTTTTTAGCCTTTTCTTGTGCGGTTTTTGTCCTGTTTTGCATTTTTTCTATATTTTCTAAGGCAAAAATAATTGCCCTTGTTAAAGACTCAATATCTTCAGAAGGTACTAATCGCCCGGTTTCTCCGTCTTTCATTATTTCCGGTATTGCTCCTGCTCTTGTGGATATAACTGGTATTCCAGCGGCCATAGCTTCAGCAATGGTTAATCCGAAACTCTCGATTCTGGATGGAAGAATGCATAAATTACAGTTGGACATAATTTTTTGAATTTCAATTTTTCCTTTCCAACCATAAAAAATAACGTTATTATTAACACCCAGTTCTTTACAAAGCCTTTTGCTTAAATCCATATAATTTCCCTCTCCAATTAAATGAAGTTTAAAATCCGGAAACTTTTGAAGCACATTTGCAAAAGATTTCACCAAAATATCGATTCCCTTTTCATGCTCTACCCTCCCAAAGTACAGCAGGTTTGAAATTTTATCTTTCTTTTGAACAGCTACATTAAACCAGGATGGGTCTACACCCGGAGAAATGGTTTTTATGACATTGCGGTACTTTCCCTGTATTCCGTTTATGACCAATCTCCTCGAAAAGTTGCTGTATGTTAACAACAGATCAGCTTTGATTGCAACTGCTCTCAGGAGATAAAAATTCAACCTTTTTAACAATTGGATTGGACATCTTAACGCTTTTATAATTCCGGTCTTTGGAATAAATGGGGAATGAGATGTGAGAACAAATTTAGAACCTCTTAATTTTACCAGGTACGGAATAAAAAAGGCTTCTTCACCATTTCCATGAATAATATCTAAATGAACTTTTCTGCTTAATTTAAGAACCTGAAAAGCAACAGAAAAGATATTGAGATTTACAGTCTTAACATTAAAATGCTTCGCAAATATGGCACTGTAATTCAAAGAAGGCAGGCTTTTATTTTGGCTGTTGCCGGTATAGACAACCCAGACATTGCAGTTGTTTTTCGCCAAGTTTGTTGCAAGATAGTGAACTGCAATTTGTCCTCCTCCTTTAAAATCAGACCATGGAGAAGAATTAACTGTCAAGCAAATATTCATAGTAAGCGCTCAACCATCAGTTGTCAGCTATCAGATAGGCAAAAGCTTGGTTAACAAGATTGCAGGATGGGCAAGATTTTTGGTTGCGACTTTCGCCGGGCTGTATCATTCTATGGCTTAATTAAACTTTTGTTTCTATCCTGAGCATCTTGTTTATCCTGTCAAAAATTCTCCTGACCGAACTATTGCGTTATAATAATGGAATAGTATTTAGATTAACTGAATAAAGGCTTCTATCTCTTTTTTTAAATCTATCTGCTGTTGGAAAAAATTTATCAACTAATCTATCCAACCGGTCTCCCATCAACTCAAATCCCTAAATATTTCTAAAGAGGCAACAGAATGTTAAAAACTCATCAAGAGAAGCAACAGGTTCTTCTGAAACTATTGCTGGACGAATATCCTTACGCTCAAATGTCATTCGATACAATAACTACTTATGCCAATGCTCTCCACCTTCGAAAGCCCCGTTAATTTCCTTAGCAATTATCTTAAATATTCTTTCACAAACATTGTAAAAATCATGCAAAATAGAACCTTTAACACACCTTGTCTCTGATTTATTAATATAAGGTTTAACTCCTTTTTTAATTTTTCAATATTGGAAAGCTCAATAACAATTAAACCTTTTATTTCTTGTAAAAAACTATTTTCCAGATTCATAAATTACTCTACCTTTTTCCAAAACAAGCCTTTTAAATTCAGCGTTTATATCTTCAAAAGGTTTTATGTCAATAACTGTCTTACATTCTCCTCAACAATGCCCAATGGCCTTAAAGTATTGGCCTCCTAAGCCTTCTACAACAAGATCATCATCCGAACTTATAATTATCTTTCCATTAACCATAGACCCAAAAAGTATTATACATTTGAATAAGTAGTGATATCTTAGGATATTAACAGCATTATTTAAATCATTCTGAAGATATTTCTTCCTCAGCTTGATCTTTTTAGTCTTATTCAATAATATTCTTTCTGCAATATATGAGATTTTCATTTGTTCTCCCAGATAAGTTTCGTTTCATCATAACAAATAAATATTACAGTATGATCAAGTCAATCAGATCTAATAGCTCAAAATGCTTATCCCTTGTTAGCAGTATGCCGTCGACTTCCATGCAGCAAGCAGCTATCCATACATCGTTAATGGGTATCTTGTTTCCTTTCTGCACTGCAAATTTGTAAAATTGTGCTTTTTTAGCAAAGTTTTTGTAAACCATTAAAAGGAATGGAGCATATATTTTGCTGATGGTACGAATCAACACAGATTAAAACATTTTGTTTTCAGTCTAAGCCTGAAAATAAAAAAGAATATATCCGCGTAAATCTGTTTAATCAGCGTCATCTTCGTCCTGTTTTATTTTGGTTGCTGCCCCTAGCTAGACTGCATAGTCGGAATAGAAATTCGTATATTGATTAATTTTTCCTTTTCTGAAGAAATTCTAAGGCTTAAAGACATCCATACTCACCTTCTTGTATTTCAATGCTAATATTGTATCGCACAATAGCAAGTTAGACAAAAAAAATTCAGTGAAAAATATTTTATTAACTCTTTGCTCGTAAAATAATACTTGATTCCTATCAAATACTCTAAAAGCCATTTGCGCTTTCTTTGCCTTCTCTGTCTTGAATTTAATACTGCAGTCCATCCAAAAACAAACTTCTAAAATCAGTCCTTTTTTTTTGGGGGGGGCATATATCTCTCTTCAACAGGCTGTCAATGAAAGTGCCCCTTTATCTGAGAAAAGAAGGGAGGAATTTATCTGATCGCCAATGGGTCATAGATTTACTAACACTTTCAATTATACGCCTTTTAATTCCTATTCTTGTATTAATATTAAACCTGTGATAACTTTTCTCTTAAACACCGGCTTAATATATGTTTTTTACTTTCTTTGGAATAGTGCTATTTCAGCAGGGAAACCAAGATGTCTTAACTTCTTTTCACATTTTTAGTAAAAAAAGCAAACAATAGAAAAGGAATATTATATGAAAAATGTTTTTATCACAGGAGGAAGCTCCGGTATTGGATTAGCTCTGGCGAAGGATTATGTGAAAGAGGGTTATCGTGTAGGGATATGTGGAAGAGACCCCAATAAGTTTAAAAATATTAATGGAATCACTTTTTACGAAGCTAATGTAACAGACAGGGAAAATTTACGGCAGTCCATCATCGATTTTGCAGAGAAGGGCCTTGATATTCTTATTGCAAATGCTGGAATTTCTGCTATTGAAAAAACAAGGATTCCTGATTTTGAAAAAGCTAGAAAAATTATTGATGTTAATCTCATTGGCTTACTCAACACGTTTGAAATTGGAGTTGAATTATTTAAAAAAAATGGCGGACACCTAGTGGCCATCTCTTCTGTTTCAGGATTTGTCGGGCTTCCTGGTACCGCTGCTTATTGTTCGTCTAAAGCAGCTGTTTTAAAGCTGTGTGAATCTTTTGCAATTGATTTTAGGCCTATAGGTATTCATGTAACAGCCATTGCTCCCGGGTTTGTTGATACTCCTCTTACAAAACTTAATAAACACCCTATGCCTTTTATTATCTCCTCGTCTAAGACGTCCAAACTTATTAGAAATGCCATTTCAAAAAAAAAGGAACTCTACGTATTCCCATTTGGAATGTATTTGATGATTACAATTTTAGCTTACATGCCCCGCATGCTTTATCGAATGCTTATGAGAAGTATTAGTTTCTATAAATAGAGAAATAGCCAGAGGAAATGCTGTGTTTAACAAAAAAAATAATTTGGTAATTACAATATCCTTATTTTGCATAATTCTTTTTAAACGATTGATTTTTTTGAATTTAGGAGTAAATCTTGAGGAAGCCAAAGACCTTGAAGCAATAATTAAAATCACTAATGGTGAAGTACTTTACCGGGATTTCTATTATATTTACGGATTTCTGGGTTTATACTTAAATGCAGCAGTATTCAAACTTTTTGGCGTTGCTGACATTCTGATTCCGCGTCTAATTGTCTCCCTGTTTTTCGCTTCTTCTGTATTTTTTGCTTACAAGATCGCATTGAGATTTGTATCTCCATTTTGGGCTTTTGTAGCAGTACTGCTTGGTTTTTCCGGGCTTGTTACAAGGGAACATACATATGGTCACATTTTTGCGTTTGCCGGTATTATAACGTCTCTATGGGCAGGGCTTTCATATATCAATGAGAGGAACCTCAGGTATCTGATTTTAGCAGGACTGTCGACAGGCATTGCTTTAATAAGTAAACCATTGCCGCAGGGGATTTTAGCAAGTTTTGCACTAATGAGCTTACTGGTTTACGAATATTTTTTTATAGATAAGAAGTGGAACCCGCTTCCTTATGTGGCTTTTATTTTAAGCCTCCTGATTTTTCCGTCCTTGGGAGTTTTATATTTTTATTCACAAAACGCGCTTTTATTATTTTTAAAGTCGTTATTTCCCATGTTTAGTGGCGGAGCTTTCCATCCCAGCACTTATTTTTATATCCCGTCTATTGTTCCTGATGCTTTTTTTTCTGCAAGAAGTTTAGGAGAACTGAAGGCTATTTTGAACATTTATTTGTATCAAAATTTAAGGTGGTGGCTGATCTCAATTTTATTTATTATCGGCATTGCATATTCAATTCGTAATTTGTACAGGGACAGACAAAATAGCCATTTTTTATCTGTTTTATTTTTGAGCAGTTTTTCAATGGTTTTTGAACTTCAGAGAATCCTGATCCCTGGTTTAAACCCTTATGTAAGTCTGTTTCCTACGTTTGTGTTGTTGATTTACTTTGGAATCAAAATAAATACTTCCCGGCATGCAAAGCAGATGGTCCAAATTATGATCTTTTTATTGCTTTTCCTTTATTTTATATATCCGCCTTTAATTTATTATATTAATTATAAAAATAACGGACAACCGCTCCGGTTAAAATATGCAGATAATGTTATCGTAAAGCCTTTTACCTATAATGCATATAGAGAAGCTGTAAGTTTTATCAAAGAAAAAACGGACGTTGCTGATAAAATAGTTGTCGCGGATTACAATTCTTTCTTTTTCTTATTTAGCGAGAGAGAAAACTTATTTTCAGAGAATTTTTATTTATTTAGCGTAACAACATTTCATCCACTAGGGAAAAGTTTTTCAATTACTTATAAAAAAAAAATACTCAGAGAAAATGCAATTATTGAACGCATTAAGACAGAAAAGCCGGCGCTGGTTTTAATCCCTTCTGATTATCTAACTGCTAATTCCATTGAACAGTCTGTGTTCTTAAAATACATAATCAATAATTGGAACAAATGCAAAGAAACAGGCGTCGGGACAAAAAGAACCGCGTTTGATAATAATATAGGTGTTACTATATTTTGTTCATCTGAAAGAAATTTTTAACGGAGAGTTGCCTGGAGACGTAAAACTTATAGGGTTAAATAAACAACGCAGGGAGACCTTGTTTAAATTGATATTCTATGTTTTAGTGCATCTTGCGCATCCTGGAAATAATCCCTTTTTCAAGCTTCTTCTAAATTTAATAAATTTTTCTGAATTCCATATATCAAGAAAAGGTTTTTCATTTATGTTTCCTACAGAATACTTAAAAGCCTCGCATGGAACAACATCTCCATTGGGATAAATAAAAGCTCCCCTGTGCACAAAGTAACATTTTCTTGATGTTTTAAATTTACTCGAATACCAATCTTTCATTTCTTCTAGACTTAAATCGGGAGTCATGCTAAACCTTCCCTTGTATTCATTAGTAAATTTCTTGATTTTATCAAAATAGATACTTGCTTTTTCTTTAGGGTCATAAAAATAATTAACTTCGTCTATATGCTCTCCCGGAAATGTTTTATCCATAACCTGTTTATTTATTTTAACATCTTCTTCAGCAACATACGTAGGGTGTCCAAACCTTATTAAATCAACTTTTAATTCCTCTCCAAGCTCTACTATTTTCCCTAATTCATCAAGGTTTTCTTCTAAAATTGTAGTATGAAGCATGATTTTTGTTTTTCTATTTTTGTACGTGGAGAATTCTTTTATGGCGTTAAGGGTTTTCTCGTAAGCTCCTTTAATGCCGAGGATATCATCATGTTTATGCCCAATTCCTTCCATCGCAAAAACGACATAACTCATTTCCACATCTACTATTTCTTTAATCAGTTCAGGCGTAAATAGGGTCCCGTTAGTAAAAATGCCACACTTCATTCCATAAGCCTTAATCCTTTTGGCAATTTCAATAAAATCTTTTCTGATTGTCGGCTCTCCGCCAAAGAAAGTTATACTCGGCTTATAAGGAGAGACTTCCTTTAGCAGCTTATCTATTCCTTCAAAAGTTAAATCATTTTTATCTTTATTCAGCAGGGCTCCCACATTGCACATACTACATTTTGCATTGCATTTCAATGTTAGAAAAAGAGCAATATTGATCGGAGCATGATTTTTCCCATCACCACGAATATAATAATCGTAAGAAAAAAGAAAAATCTCTTTTAATGCTCTTAAGTAGGAATAAGCATTAAATTTGGTTATGGCTACATGATGCCTTTCGATCGAAGTTAATATTGACATTTTATTATTCTATATTTTTATAACTGCCTTAAAACCTCTCCAAAACCTTTTTATATCGACCATGCTTTTGATGGAAAATAGCTGTCTAATCATATAGCTTGGTCTTATATAGAATTCTTTGTACGCTCTGGATATGGATTTTTTAATATAATCTTCTGTTAGCCCATCAGGAACATAATGAAGTTTGGAACTGCTGGAATTAATTAAGCAAGAGAAACTACCAAAATTCTCATGAAGCAGCTTTCCTTCTTTTTTTATGATTTCGTACAATTCATTTCCCGGGTAAACCATTACCGCGTAAAATGCAACAACATCCGTTGAGAGTTTTTTGGCAAAACTTATGGTATCTTCTATGCTTTGTTTTGTTTCTCCGGGCATTCCTATAATTATCAGTGCCATTGTTTTTATCCCGACTTTTTTAGACCATTTTATAGCCTGCATACTCTGCTCTAATGTTATGCTCTTTTTTATTCTATCTAAAACGACTTGATTCCCCGATTCAATTCCATAACTGATCATCCAGCATCCCGCTTTTTTCATTTTATGCAGTAATTCCAGATCGACAGAATCGACTCTTGACGAGCAACTCCATGAAATATCAATTTTTTTGTTAAGAATTTCATCACATATCCGCATAACTCTTTTTTTATCAATTGTAAAAAGGTCATCAAAAAATTTAATGTCTTTCACACCATATTCTTTTACCAGGACTTCTATTTCATCAACAACGTTGTTAGCAGTCCTTGCTCGAAATTTATTTCCAAATACAGATCTATCGCAGAAAGTACATTTATAAGGACATCCCCTGCTGGTAATCATGTGCGCGGAAGGAAGTCGCTTATAACCTCCCGGCATTGGAGCATAAAAGTCTAAAGAAGGGAAAAGTTCTCTTGCAGGATAAGGAATTTCGTCAAGATTTTTTATAGGCAGTTTTCTTTCATTTATTATTACATTTCCATTTTCTCGCCAGACCAAAGACTTAATCTCACTAAATTTTTTCTTCCCGCTTTCAATCGTTTTGACGAATTCCAGAAAAGAATATTCTCCTTCTCCTAAAATGCCAAAGTCAAAACAAGCCTCTTCCAAAGTTTTTTCCGGTAAAGAAGTAAAATGCGGACCACCGATAACAAACACTGTATCTTCAGGTAAAATTGCTTTTAAATAATTAGCGACTTTGATTGCGTTAGTTATAGTGAGAACAGTTGCCGTAAAGGCCAGAATATCAGGATTAATTTTTTTTAACTTTTCCCCCAAGGCTTCTCTGGATATTTTAAGAGGCACGCAATCTAAAATTTCGACGTTGAATTCATTTTTTTTAAGGACAGCGGCAATATATGCTATCCCTAAAGGCATAATGACATTAGAAACCTCTTCCAGGCTTCCAGTTTGTTCTTGCGGTGGATTAACTAGTACTATTTTAGTTTTTTTATCAGGCATTATTATTTTGTCTTCATTTATGTCAATTCAAGCTTACTCAAAGAACTATATAAGAATAGTAAGAGGTTAAACTAATTAACAAGGGAGGATCAAAGAACTCATAAAAAAATGATAATTAATAAATGGTAAAACTTCAAGAATTTTATTTTAGCAATAACCGATTTCAAAGACGCTGGAACATCACATTTGCAATTGAGAATTACTTAATAAATGATATTATTGTAATGAATTCTCGACAGCTTTACAGATAAATTCAATATTTTCGTTATTTAATTCAGGGAAAATTGGAAGAGATAAAATTTCGCCCGCACATTTTTCTGCGAGGGGAAAATCTCCTTTTTTATAATTCAAGTTTTTGTACGCTTTTTGAAAGTGAACAGGTTTTGGATAGTGCACACTTGTTACGACGCTATTTTCCAACAATTCTTTAATTTTCTTTCTTTTTTGGGTTTTTATCACATATAAATGATAAACATGCTTAGAAAATTCCTTTTCGACTGGAGTAGTTACTTCTGTATGCTTAAGCAGTTTATTATAAAGTTTTGCGTGTTTCCGCCTTTTATTATTCCACTGATCAAGGTACCTTAATTTAACACCCAACACCGCAGCTTGCAATTCATCAAGCCTGCTGTTAAACCCACATATTTTATTGTGATATTTTTTTTCTTCTCCGTAGTTTCTCAACATTATTAATGTTTGAGCAATTTGCTCGTTATTTGTTGTAATCATTCCTCCATCACCATAAGCTCCCATGTTCTTTGTTGGATAAAAACTAAAGCACCCTGCGTCTCCTAAAGAACCAACCTTTTTGCCCTTGTATTCAGCGCCGTGTGCCTGGCAAGCGTCTTCTATAACTTTCAAATCGTATTTTCGAGCAATCTCTATTATAGGATCCATATCCGCAGGCTGCCCATAGAGATGAACAGGAATCACTATTTTAATCTTCTTCGAGATTTTTTTTTTTAAAAATTCTTCTAATCCACAGGCAGACATTGTGAACGTTTCCGGATCAATATCTACAAAAACCGGTTTCGCATTAGCAGAGTTAATGGCAGCAATCGTTGGTACAGCAGTATTAGGAACGGTCACAATTTCATCACCTGGTTTAACGCCAGAGGCAAGCAAAGATAAATGTATTGCTTCTGTGCCTGAACCTACTCCAACGCCGTATTTTGCTCCACAATATTTTGCGAAGTCATCTTCAAAAACCTTCAATTCATTTCCTAAAACAAAAACACCACTATTTAAAACTCTAAAAATAGCCTGTTCTATTTCCCCTCTTAAATTGTTGAATTGTTTGGTTAAATCAATGAAAGGAATCTTATTCATAGTTACCAATAATGCTGTTTAAATTTTTTATAATAATTTATGGACTCTTTTAAGCCTTCCTCAAGTCTTATTTTGGGTTTCCACCCCACAGTATTTTTTATTTTACTAATATCAGAAAAAAAATTTCCCGGTTCCTGTGCGGCTCTTTCAGTCGAGAACGGAGAAAGTTCCCATGATCCAATACCTGCTAGATCAATAATTAATTTAGCTAACTCAAGGAAGCTGGAAGGTTTATCTATTCCAACGTTAAACACTTCTCCATAAGCTTCTTCGCATACAGCACACATTATAATTGCATCTACGGCATCATCCACGTAAAGAAAATCTCTAAGAATAGAACCGTCTCCAAACACTTTAATTACTTGATTATCTAAAGCCTGGCGTATAAACCAGTTTGCGACACCAAACCGACTATGTTTCATCTGAGCCCTTTTCCCATAAGTATTAGTTAACCTGAGCGTCATAGACCGAATTCCAAGATTATCATTATAAATTTTAAATAGTCTTTGTGCAGTTAAACTCGTCAATTCATAAACACCTTTAGGGTTTATAGGCGCATCTTCATTAACGGGGAGCTTTGTCGCCGTCCCATATTCACCCCGTGTTCCGGTATAGATCAATTTTGTATTTTTATTATATTTTTTACACGCTTCCAGGAGTACAACGGAACCTCTGACATTTATATCTATATCCGGGAATGGATTTGTGAGACTTAAAACATGGTCATTTTGACCTGCCAGATGAAAAATATAATCTTTATTTCTAACAATGTAATGCATACTGTTTTCATCTCTTATATCGCTATAATTAACATTAACTTTATCTTTAATAGATTCGATATTAAACGAGTTCCCCCCGAGACCGTCAATCATTGCATCCAATAATGTAACTTTAGCGCCTAATTCAACCAGCCTAATCGCAAGGTTGCTTCCTATAAAACCTAAGCCGCCAGTAATAAGAACTTCTTTATTTTTAAAAAAATATGAGTTAATTAAATTATTCATTTTTTATTCTTGTCTTGATGTACTTCACGAATAATAAATTGAGGAGTTTGATTACTGCTTAAATAAAGATGTCCAAGATATTCCCCTATAAAGCCTAAAATAAGAAGCTGCACACCAGAAAAAATCAATATAGCTATAGCCATAGACGGCCAGCCAAGTGGTATGTTTGGAATTAAAAACAGTTTTTCAATAACCACAACAATACTTAAAATAACTCCTAACAGGCTAAAAAATAAGCCGAGCAAGGAAGCAATTCTTAATGGAATTATTGAAAAATTCAATAACATATTGAGCCACAATCTAAGCATTTTTTTTAATGTATAACCGGATTTACCTGCTTTTCTTTCCGAGTGACGGACTTCTATTTTCCCTATATTTCTGGAGCATCTCAATGCTAAACCATCAATATAGGGAAAAGGTCCTCTATATTTGATAATTTCTTGAACAACGAAACGACTGAGACATTTAAAACTAGAGAGGTAAAGACCTTTAGGTTTGTCTAACATAAAATCAGCTATCCAGTTATTAAACATGCTTACCATATTTCTATACCAGGAATGTTTTTTTCTTTTATAGTAGGAATAGACAATATCATACCCATTTTCTGAAGCTTCGTTTACAAGTTTAATTACCTCTTCAGGGGGATTTTGAAAATCATCGTCTATGATAACCACATAATCTCCATTCGCATGATTGAGCCCTGCCATTACAGCATTGTGTTCTCCAAAGTTTTTTGAAAGATTAACATAGGTAACAATAGAGCTATATCTTGAATAAAGGTTCAGACAAACACTGTGGCTATTATCACTGCTATCATCATTGATCAGCACAATTTGAACATTTAGATCATTCAATATAGTTACCAGTTTTTCCACTAACTTGTCGATAGTATCTTCGCTGTTATAAACAGGAATAACTATTGAAATAAGCATAATAGAGACCTTTATAAAAATATCGTTCAATAATTAACAAATGTACTGCAATCTCTCTTTTCTGATGCATTGCCTTGAGACGCTAACAAAGTTTAAATGTCCATAGATTCCCGATCAAGTTAGAAATGGCAACTTTATGCCTGAAATGGTAACTCTCTATTTCTTGTCATCCCGTATGCTTTTTATCATTCTCTCAAAAGCAGCAGCCTAACTTGCTTTCAGTCAGATTTTCACGAAAATTGTTTGGTAAACTCATCAATTCGCGACTCCTTATTCAATAATTTCCATACAAGACTCCAACAATATTTTAAAGTATTCCTATCTATTTTAGGGTTATTAAACATAGATCCTTTTGACCAACCCATATCATCCCAGTTCCATGAATTAGAAAGTTGGCCATTAGCTATGCATTCATCGTAAAGAGCGGATCCAGGAAAGGGTTGAACCATAAAAAATTGGCACGCAATCATGCCCGCATCTATTTGCTTTTTAGCCAGCATAAAAGTGTTAGTTAGTTCATCAGCCTCTTCGTCCGGATAGCCTATCATAAAATTACCGTCAGCAACTATTCCAATTTTATTTAATTTCCTTATTAAGTCTAAGGTGTCACATCTTTCTATGTCCCACTTTCTCCGCGAGTATTTGTCAATAATTCTTTGCGTTCCTGATTCAAAAGGCAGGGATATTTTTCTAAACCCTGCCTCGTAAAGGGCATGTATTAATTCCTCATCGACAACATACTTCCCATTCTTTCGCTTGAATAGATTTATAATGTTTACTCCGTTTACGTCCGCCAATTTGAAGGAATAGTTATTCAGTATTTTCAAGATATTAAATACTCTTTTCTTGTTTGTCAAAAAGGAGTCATCATTAATATAAAGATAATTAACACCAATATCTTTTAGTTTAACAAATTCATTTTTTATTCGTTCAACTGAATGAACTCTAAAAGAACCTATTTTGCCAGCCTCACCTCCCTGTTCATTTGATATATGGCAGTAGTGACATTTAAATGCACATCCTCTTGATGTAAACATGCTGGCATACTTTACTAAGCTATCATTTTTCATCCATCCTTCCCTGCCTCCCCAAACTCTGCCTATTTCCCAGTATTTTTGATTCGGTAATTTTTCCCATGACGGCATAGGAATTTTATCAAGGCTAGAGATAACTTCATTTTCTGGATTAACAATGATTTTGTTATTATTTTTAAAAGCGATTCCCGATATCTCAGAAAGAGGAGGATTTTCTGAATGAAGAAAGTTTGCAAACATCACAATAGCTCTTTCCCCTTCAGAGAGAAAAATGAAGTCAAATCCATTTTCAAAAAAATGCTCTTTGAGGGTTCTTGCATTGCATCCACCAGCAATAAGTATTTTCTCCGGAAAATTATTTTTAACCATATTGCTTATTTCAAAACATCTTGAAGTCTGCTGTGTAAATATTGATGTTATTGCAATTACATCAAAATTACTTACCTCTTCTATAATTCTGCTCTGGGACATTCCTATTCTAGACAATAAAGGAGAAATCTTTTTTTTTTGATAAAAGGTATCCTCCAACCTGTCGTCAGGCGTTCCAACACTCATATCTAGGATTTGTGAGTGGAAACCCGCATTAGTCAACGCAGCATCCAGATATGCCAGAGCAAGGCTGCCATCGGGTCTTATCATCTCCTCAGTTCTAAATTGTAATGGAGGCAACACCAACAAAAACTTAGGATTTTTAATTTTAAATTTCTTATTCATGGTATTTTTATTGTGAATTAACTTTCCTTTATTTTTTAAATTGTGCAGATAAGCTTATATATTTTTTTTTTGAAACCGCAAAAAAAGCTTCCGCATATTGAAATGGCTGACCTGATACAATCGCCCTATATCGATTTAGCCCTCTTGCTAAATCTATTAAATCAGTTTCATTTGTTTGTGATTCATGGCATTTTATGGCTGAAATTTTCCTTTCCATAAATGGAGTTATATCAACAATGTAATTAGGGATAAGAGTCGACCACAATTCATAACAACAACATAAAAAATCCCCATTATATTGATTGGCTGCAAGGGCAAGAATTTTTGCTGTGGCCCTATGGTCAGAATGGTTTTCCATAAAAAAAGGAGTAAAAACCATGTCCGGTTTTATTTCATTTAAGCGAGAAAGGACAAAATTTACAGCATTTTTGTCAGGCTTTAAACGAAAATCATGATAACCAAGAAAATGACTTTTTTTAATCCCAAGTTTTTCACTCCCCTTCAAGGCTTCATTTCGTCTTGTTGTAGATATCTCGTCCGACTCAACAGCACCGCTTTTCTTACCATTTGTAAGAAAGATTGTTTCACCATAATACCCTCTTTCTTTAAGAACAAACAAAGTTCCTCCACAACCGAGTACATCATCGTCCGGATGGGGCGCAACGACCAACACCTTTTTAACGTCATCAAGATTTAGAGGGGAAGGTGTTGTGGAACTCAGGGATCTAAGAGTGCTGTAATAAGAACCAATGATGCCATCTCTTTTAATTCGATAAAGATTAATGAAAAGATTATATATTGATGTCTTCAATTATTCGATAACTCGGAAATAATTTCAATTGCGCTTTTTATACTTAGCATGCTCGTAATTTCATCCATGGACATGCTAACTTTGAACTCTTCTTCAATCGCGGAAACTAAACTAATATGAGCCAGCGAGTCCCACTCTGGTAGGTCATCCATCGATGTTTCTACCGTAATTTTTTCCTTTTTTACGTCAAGTACAGAAGAAAAAAGATCGATTATTTTTTCAGTCATATTTTGTCAATCTCAATAAATTTCATGCTTTTAGGTTCGTAATCAGAAACCCCAATGCTGTAAAGCTTGGCGTCATTTTCAGTGCCCGCCGGACTAAAACCAAAGTCATTATAAAAAGATTTTACTATAGAATTTTTCCGTGTACGAATATACCTCCCCCAGACTTCCCGTACTCCGTTTTTCGTTGCTTGCCCTATAATGTAGTCAAGAAAAAAATCTTCTAACTTCCTCCCCAGTACGCGACAACTCATAAGAAATGTGTCTAGATACCAGCAATTATCTTCTTTCTTATTTATAATGACCCCTACTATTCCGATATCACCAAAAATATCTTTTACTTTCAATCCATACACGTCTGATGAGGATGCCTCGGCAAGACATCTAAGCTCTCCCTCAGAGTACCGTTTTGTCGTTAAATTAAACTGATTTGTTTTATTAATCAGTTGCGTGATTCTTGGCAATGTAAATTTATCCGCTTGAAATATATGAGCCTTCATTTTAAGTGTTTCAAGGTATTCTTCAAGAGTTTGAGTGCTCTCCTTCAGATATTTCCGTTTAATCTCTCCCATGTACATTTTGCCACGTTTTTTGTCTTCTTCCGTTAAGTAAAGTGTATCGAGATCGTTTAATTTGTTAAGGACCTCTGTATATCCTGAAGGGTCTTTCGGCATCTCCGGCACGAGTACTTCCGGTAGTTTGTCTCTAATTAATTTTCTCTCGGCAGGATTGTCATCTACAAATATAAAACTATCAAGATTTAAGTTGATTTCCTCTGCGATTTCTAACAAATTATCAACTTTGCTTTTCCAGTTAATTTTCACGCATGCGAAGTGTTCTTCGCGAAGTATCATATCAGGGTGGTCTCGAATCACCTCTATTGCGTCGTCAAAGTTGTTTTTGCTGTTGATTGCAAGGATAATTCCCTTGCTAAAGTAACTTTTTAACAGCTTTTGAAATTCTACATAGGCATTCCCCGGTGGTTCGATCCCCAGTTTTATATTTTCGAAACCATCTTCTCCGACAATTCCTCCCCACAGGGTATTATCCAAATCCAAAACTATACATTTTCTGTTTTTAAATTTTATTGCTTTGACGAATCGCATGTAATCTCTAGCAATAAACGGCATTGCCCGCGCGGCAATCTCGACTTTAGCCAAAGTTCTTTTTGTTTCATCTGCTGCAAATTCTTTACCAACTTTAGACAAGGTGCGTTCCGTATCAACAATCTTAATTTTATTCCCATGTTTTCTGCAAAGAGACAAGAGCCTTTTGTTAAGATAGTTAACAACTCTTTCCTGGCTGTTTTTTTCCATCAAATCGTTAATTGAAAAAGGAGAATAGGTTGGAAGGGTAAAACGGTTAATCAGGATGGTTGCTTTCGAATTGTTTGCATAGAAGGAAATTGATTTATCAAGGGTATCAAACCTATCCCTTGCAAGTTGCCAGAGTTTCCGAGTCTCTATTTCGCAAAGTTCGTAATACAACTCGCTAAAAAATTGTCTTGTGTGAATAGCTAACAATACAATATCAGGCTGAAAACCGTAAAGACCACTGTAAAGATCGAGCATTTCCTGATTATACATGTCGTAACCTGCCTTATAAAATTCAGGTTTTATGTTTATTAAACGGCATTCCAGCTCGAGGTAGATTTCGATTTGGTCAAAAGTAAAGTTTGAAAGTAAAGCAAACTTGATTTTATTTTTATCAGCATTGTCGGTTTTTCGAGATATTATTTTTTGCAAGGCATTGCGATAAGCTAAAGGCGAGTTTGTGGAAAGCGTTAGTTTTCTTAAAACATTAACAGCATGCAAGGGTTTTCCATCGAAATCAAAGGCGTCAAATAACGCGCAATATAGTTCTATGTTATCCTGGAAACGGTAACATCCTTCCTCCAGAATAGAAATCGCATTTTTAGTATCACCTGCCCCATTAAAAGATTTTCCCAAGAGAGAAAAATACTCAGCGTTATGCTTGAAATCCGCACAGAGACTCTCTAAAAATCTCACTGCTTTTTCATATTTTTTTTCATTAATTAAAGTTTTTGCGAGATAAAACACAGCAGTTCGCATTTTACTTTTTATTTCAGGATCACTTACAACTTCATCTGCCAGAAGGGCCATCAAGTTTTTTTCCGCTTCACTAAAAAGCCCTTTCTCTATCAAATCCTCGATAGTCAAAAGAATTGTAAAGGAAGAAATCTTTTGTTTTGTTTTAACAGTGAGGTTGGTATCTTGAGGTAAAATATCTTTCACAAAAAACTATCCTTTTTCTACATCATAATCATACCTCCACATACAGGTAAATTAATACCTGTAATGTGGTTTGCGGAATCAGAAGCTAAAAATAATACAGAATTTGCCACGTCCTCAGTAGTGGTATTTTTTTTCAAAGGAGTTTGTTGAGCAAACATCTTCTTCATTCGTTCCGGAATGTGAGAAGTAAAATCGGTTTCCGTCAATCCCGGTGACACCATATTCACAGTCACACCATGTGATGCAAGATCCACTGCCAAGCTTTTGGAGAGCCCTATCATTGCGGTTTTTGCCGTAACATAATGTCCCATTTTTTGCGGAGGAAGCCCCACTGAATACTGACTAACAATGTTAATTATTCTACCAGCTTTCTTTTCCACCATTCCCGGCGCAAATGCTTTACTGCAATAAAATGTGCCTTTGACAGCAGTATCTATCTGTTTTTTTAGGTCCTCCCAGTTCAAGTCTAAAATAAATTTTGCCTCTATGGATGAAGACGCATTATTAACAAGGATATCAATACCTCCAAATCGTTTTTTTATGTCCTCTGCCATTTCGTTTACGTTTTCTTCATTTGCAACATCTGCCTTGAAAAGAATACCTTCGTTCCCCAATTCCTGTATTTTTCCTAAAGTTTCATTCGCGGCAGCCTCATTTTGACAATAATTGACGGCTATCCGGCAACCATTTTCTGCCAGTTTAAGTGCAATTGCCGCC
The DNA here is from genome assembly GCA_036011265.1 of Nitrospinota bacterium. Taxonomy (GTDB): domain Bacteria; phylum Nitrospinota; class Nitrospinia; order CAJXCL01; family CAJXCL01; genus CAJXCL01. The sequence continues at coordinate 18,837 of DASCNB010000011.1, forward strand.
CCTATGCCACGACTTGACCCTGTAACCAGAGCCGCTTTATTCTTTAATAACATTTAATCTTCTATGTATTTGAGTTTTCTATTCCCGTCATAACCATTGCATTTCCGTCGATCAATAATATCTCATCTTTTTTGACGGACATTTTTAGAGTAAGGATTTTCTGTGCTTCCTGCTTTTTAATTATTTCTCCAGAAACTTCCACAGTGTCTCCCACAAAAACTGGTTTTCTGAAGTTAAGCTCCTGTGTTAAATAGAGCGCTCCTTCTCCAGGTATGTGCATACCCACAATAGTAGAAAAAAAAGAAGCCAAAAGCATCCCATGACAAACAGGTCGTCCGAACTTTGTATCAGACGCAAAAATTTCATCATGGTGTATTGGGTTACGGTCTCCCGTAACTCTCATAAATTCTTCAACTTTATCTTTTGTAACTGTAACTTCGAATTTATGCTTCTGCCCAACCTCAAACTCATCAAATTTACCCATTGTACAAACTTTCTTTCAATTATTCGGATATATGATATTTGTTCGAGGGTTGCGAGATAAAAAGAATTAATTTTAACACATCATAAAGCATTCATAATTATAAATGTATTTTATAATACTATTATTCCCACAGCCACTATTAAAAATAAATGAGAGGAATTTACCTTTTAATAAATCTCAACTCTCGACTTTTTGACACTGCAATAGTAAATTCTGAAATATCTTGAGATATAATTGCACCGGCACCAATCACCACTCCTTCTCCAATTTTAACTCCAGGTAATATTATGCAATTTGCCCCTATCCAGACGTCTTTTCCAATAAAAATATCTTTTTCCTTTTCAGGTTGCTCTGTATAAGGTATTTTTTTATAAAATGAGTGATTCGACGATATAATAACCGTATTTTGACCAATACTTACATTTTTACTAATAACGATTTTTGAATTCTCTGAAGCCCATATGCTACAATTCGAATCAACGACTAAACCGTCCATTAAGGTAATATTTTTCCCGTAACGAAAAGATACTGTAGGGTGAATCTCCAAGTCATCCCCTTTAGTTAGCTCCTTAAGAGGGATACAATGTTCATACATATAGTAAAGCTGTTTACGATATATCTCTTTATAAAAGATCGGAGAACAAAGGTTGCGAATAATTCTGAATAATTTTCTTAACATTCGCTTGTCCTTAACTGATAAATCTTCTTCCACTACTAATACGGAGATTAGAGATATTATAATAGAGCCTTAAATACTGCCAGCCCACATGCAAATCACAGACCCTGCAAATTCCATTTTTTCTTCCATTTCTGCTTTTAAACTCTCTTCTTGCTTTTGACAAAACAGTACCTTGCCAAACTTCTTTGATTTTTTCCTTTTTCAAATCTCCCACAACAACATTCGCAAAAATATCCGTACAGCAAAGTACTACCTTTCCATCCCAATTAATAACCATCCATTTCCAGAGCTGATGACAAGGTGCCTGGTTTCGAAGATTATAATCTTTATATGCCTTATGAGGGTAAGAATCAATTTCTTCTGACAAAAAGGATTTTTTATCAAATAATCCTCCCCAGTTGGATAGACTGTCCATAGAAGATATAGGGTTAAGCTCTACAGTACAATTTGTATGAAACAGTTCCTTAAAAAGGGGATTATTTCGAATCGATTCTTCGTTAGTGGAAGTTTTTATTCTGATATTAATTTCAATAGGTCTTTTTGCCTTATCATTCATTTGAAACAATCTGATAAGATTTTTCCATGTTTTTTCAAAAGAAACGCCCTTTAGTTCCTCAAATAATTTTTTATCCAGTTCATCCAAACTGATTTCCGTATCAACCTTTTGATCAATTAACTTTTGAGCAATCTTTTCATTCAATGCAAAACCATTTGTAATCAATTCCAGCTTATAAATAGATGGAAATTTACGGATAAAATCTATTTTCTTTAAAAAGACTGGATCCAGTAACGGCTCTCCAAAAGTTCCAAACCGGACGATTCCTCCAACTTTGGCATAGTCTTCTATAATTTTTTCAAACAGCTCAGCACTCATTATCCCTTTTTCAGCCGGTATCTTATCATTCGGACACCAAGAACATTTGGCATTGCAAAGGTTGGTATTGTCAATAATGAGAGCGCCAGGGAATTTTTCAAGCAGAGTAGCCTGAGGAAGAACGAGAAAATCAAAAAAAGCTGATTCGTATATTGTTCTCCTAATGTTATTGATAAAAATAAAAAAAGAACTTCGCTTAATCGAATCAAACATGATTTAGAGTCTATTCTATCCGATGTTCCACAAAACATCCAGCTATAAGTCGTAAGTATAGCTTGATTTTATTTCTGTATTTTTCTCTTTGCTTAAGATTAAAAAAGTAAGTTAGCAACCAATAAAACTCGATTAGAATATTTTTGCATATATCTAATGCTTTCAGTATTAATAAGTCAATACTTCCATAATGTTTTTTATAAAAGTAATATTTGTTTCGCTGCAAATTTAGAGTTAAAAGGTCTTTAAAATCCTGGCTGCTTTTCAAAACGCTATAGCTGTGGTGGTGGTATATTGTTGCCTCGGCAAGATAGTAAAAAGAGTAGTGGTTTTTTTTAATCCTGTAACATAAATCCGCGTCTTCCATGTAAGCATATCCAAAGTTTTCATCCATCGCACCAACTTTTTCCAAAACTTCCTTTTTTATCATTAAACATCCACCACCAGGCCATAGATCATCCTTAAGTTCCCGTGACACAGAGTAGTCCCACTGGGAAACGTCATATTTATAAAATATTTTTGAATGTGCAATATGTTTACTTATGGAAAGAATCTCATAAATCATCCCGGGCAAGTTCGGAAACCGGCAATAGGCTGATTGAGATCTACCATCAGGATATAAAACCTTGCAAGTCATTGCTCCAATATGGTTTTGTTTCTTCATTAAATCTACCATCCTGGCAAAAGTATTTTCATTAATATAGGTATCACTATTGAGCAAAAGAACATTTTTCCCCTGTGATATTTTTATACCCTGGTTTACGGCTTTGGAAAAACCTAAGTTTTTTTTGTTTTTAATTAATTTTACTGATGGAAATGACGATTCTATTACCTTTACGCTGTCATCAGTGGAACCATTGTCCACAACAATGAGTTCATCCTGAATGCCGTGCGTAAACTTCATAATAGATTCCAGACACTTTTTCAAAAGGCTGCAAGTATTCCAGTTTACTATTATAATTGATAAGTCCATAGAGAACCTTAAGAAGGAGTTAATCTTTAAATATCAAGGTTTCCTTTAGCATTTAACTTTACAGCAAAGATAATTCCAGCTATTAAGAACGTATAAAAAACACAGAAATCATTTCACAATTTAAACGATCCAATGTTTCTTTGAGGTTATCCTAAAGTTAGTTGAAAATTGAAAAAGTGGCTTCCCCGTGAAACAATCCACGGGAAGAAATTATAAACCCATAAAATAAAGGGACCACTAATGAGATTAAATACGAAAAGGAGAAAAAAATCAATAAGAGGTTTAAAAATATATTCGTCAGTGAGAAGTTACTAGGTCAACTGCATTTGGTTTATTCTAAAGGAAAAGACGGATTGGTTCCATTTTTATGAGCGTTGGGTAAGATGTTTGCGACGGTTAGAGATTATGAAGGAAATTTCAAAAAATATAGAGGTGTAGTAAAATGTCCCAGCGCTGGCTGACCACTGTTTGTCTGCATTGCGAAAAAGTTTCCAGGAGAATTAAAGGATTTGAATTAATTCCTGCAGTAATCAAAACAATTGAAACGGAACAAAGTGACGGAAAAGAACTGAAACTTGCTGTCTAAAAAGCAAATTGGTTAATCTATAAAATGGGAGCCACTTTTCTAGATTTTAGTTAAAATCTTGACATTCTTTCTTCATGATATAAGCTTACTCAATAAAAGTGAGTTCTGCTTTTTTTGATTAAACACGTCAACCGTATCCTTAATTGACATCAATCAATTTTTGCTTTTTAAATTATGGTTCAACACTTTAGCATCCGGCAATGGTTTTTTATCGCCATACTCATAAGGTTAATGGTTATGCCTTTTACCCTCCATGGCGATATGTTTTTTGTTTATAAATACCCTCATTTTTTTTCTCATGGAGAATGGGATATTTACGGCATGGGCGAAGAAGTCCCTTATTACCCTCCTGGATCCGTTCTTTTCTTTGCCTTTCTCCAGTTAATTTACTCGATTATTTTCACTCCTTTTGAAGAGTTTTTTCATACCGTCATTTATACAACCACCGACTCGATGGACATGGACAACCTTTTTTTCTCGCTGTTCCTCATGAAGCTCCCCTATCTAATATTCGATATTTTTCTCGTTAAAACCTTTTGGCGAATGTGCGCCGATGAAAAATCAAGATCAAAATTTATCGTTTTTTGGGCTCTTAACCCTATAGTTATTTATGGGACTTATATGGTGGGACATCTTGATATCACCCCTACTTTTTTCGTTGTCCTTGCCTGTTACTTGTCATTAGATAAGAAAAAAAGTCATTGGGCGTGCTTAGCTCTCGCGGGAGGCGCTTTATTCAAGGTCTTTCCCATATTATTCCTACCCATGGTCATTTGCATTTCGAGCCGCAATCTTAGAGACGCTTTTCGGCTACTGCTTTATGGGACTCTTCCTATTCTTTTTCTCTATTCAATCTTTTATTTAATTTCCGGCAAAGAGGTTTTTAACATTTATCGCGTACTTTCCTACCAGGATTTTCAGGTTTCCTTAAACTATTTTAATATCCTCTTAAGGCTCTGTCAGGCGGCAGTTTATGCTTTGGTCTGCTATTATATTCTCCTCTTACGTTTCCGTTTGGAAAATCTCAATTATGTTACTATTTCGCAATGCTTTTTAGCAGTCTTTTTTGCAATTTATTGGGGACACTTAATATCTTCCACCCACCGCTATGTATGGTTTATTCCGTTTTTAATCTTTTTTGTACAGCAACATCAAAAGTGGAGAAAAGCTTTTTACCTTTTACTTTTGATAATAGTTCTTGCCGGTTTAAGATCGCGAGGAAGCTGTTTCGGAATCTTCGGCCCCCTCAACCCCGAGTTTTTCTTTAGCCTGCCTTCTATTAAGGATGTAACCTGGTATCTGATCGGGCCTCAATTCGATCTAATCATCGAATCGCTTTATAAAATATTAACCGGTATCATGACAATACTATTACTTAAAAACCTTTATCTTAAAACTCTTACTCATGAAAAATAATTTTTCAATTTATAAAGTAAGAATAAGGTTTATAAAGATATTAACTATTTTTTTAATTTCCCTTATATTTCTCCTTAACAATCCTGTTCACGTATTTCCTTCCGATCTTGCTAAACGGGCCTTTTTGTATAACGATATTATTAATTTTTCAGGACAACTTTATCGATCGGCCAACTTTAACGAAGCCCATTCAATTTCCCAGCAATTTCACTTGAAATGTTCGAATTTTAACCGAATCATATTACCTTTATATATGGATAAAAAGGAGGGAAGTTTAAACCTGGAGTTCAACCTTTATGAAGTTGAGGACGATCAAAAGAAACTTATTCATTCTTCTCTCATCGATTCCGATAGTTTTCCTTTCCCCGCAAAAATAGGGACGCATGCACATGAGGGTGTTCTATTTAACATATGGTTCCCTCCTCAAAACAATTCTAAGTATAAGACTTTTATTTGGGAATTAGTTAAAACAACTCCCGAATCTAAAGCCACAAAGGTCGGACTTTATTTGACCAATAAACCCCATGAACAGGTAGACCCTGTTAACATCGATGGTATTACCCGTCCCAGGGAGTATTCTAGCTTTTATGCTTATTGTAGATTTGACTTTAACTGGGGAGATATTTTTAAAACAACGTTATTTAGATTAGATCGGGAAAAAATATTCTTGGGATTTTACTTTCTAGTTTTGTGCGGTCTAGTTTTTTATATTAAGAAAATAAAGGATTAAATATTCCATTTAATTTAGGCGTTTGGAAAAGGCATTGGCTATTTTACCCTGCTCGGCAGGCTCAGCATGACAAAATAAATGTCGCTCTGAGCTTGCAAAGCCTAGCTCAAAGCCAATATTAGCTTCCTAGTTTAGCCAAAGTGAAGTAGGGGTATCTTTACTTTTTATTAAAAACAGAAACCAAAAGGTACCCGCCGAATAGTTTCGATAGTTTGAGGTCTAATTTTTTTAAAATAGGTCCGAAAAAGGGATGTAGCGAAGCATTGATAAAAAATCGATTAAGAGTTTTTAAAATAGGTTTGAATACATTTCCTCCTCTAAACAGCATCAAACGCTTAAAAGCCCCTACGAATAAAACAAAAAAACCTATAGAATATTCTTTTTTGGCAAACTTGCACGAAATAGCCTCCAACTCCTTCTTTAATGTCTTTATCGGGTATTCGCCTCCGAAAGGGTATTCCAGGAACTTTTCAATGGAGGCTTTACCTATGGTGTGAAGAAAAGATCCGGCGTAGGGTACGATCACGATCACCAGTCCCTTTCCATGGCATACCCTCGACATTTCCTTCAGGCTCGATTCCAATTCATCGTTGAGGTAATGTTCCACAACCCCCGCATTCCAGACGACATCATAAGAAGAATTACGGCAAGGAATTTGAAAAAGAGAACCCCTGATTAAATGACAGCGATGGTTCGTGCTCTGGAACAGTTTTTCCCCTTCCTTTATTGCCTGTTGGGAAATATCGAGTAAGGTTACTTTGGCACCGAGCTGCGCTAATTTATGGGAAATTCGTCCCGAGCCGCTTCCAACTTCTATGGCGGTCGTTTCGATAAACGGGGTTTCGCTGATTAATATTTCTACGACGATTTGGGATAAATAATCCCATTCGGTGAGGTTATTTTTATCCTGCCAAACTTTATCCCATGTGGCTGATATTTTCGTTAGGTTTGACATTTAAAGTTGCGGCAAATAATTTTTAAATAACCTTTAATGGTTTTCAGGATTTCAATCCCCGTGGAACCTTCTTTTAAATAATATTTTAATATGAAGGGGACTTCACCAAATTTATAATTCATTTCATTTAGTTTGATCAGCATATTCACAACACTGGAAAACCCTTCTCCGCTGATCAGGTTTTTATCGTATTTTTGGAGCGCTTCTCTAATAACAGATACTTTGTAACCCCTGTAAAAAATGGAGTAATCCGTAATACCGGGGATGGAAACAAATTTTTTCATACAATAAGAAGCTATGTCGCTTAATATTTTTCTGTATAAGGGAACACCAAGCATCCCTCCGCCCGGAAGAAACCGGGAAGCGACAACCACATCGCACTCTTTTAGCTTTTCTATGATTGAAATAAGATAATAGGGGTTATGGGTATTGTCGGAATCCATGGTCACGCAAATATCGTCTTTTTCTTTACTCAGTTCATTAACTCTTTTAAACCCTTCATAAAAGACATCCTCAATTCCCCTGTTCTTCTCAAAATCGATTATTTCAAGATTCAGGTATTCTTTGAAAGACTTGATAACGATCCCTGTTTTATCGTTGCTTCCATCGTTGACAATCAGCATCGTAATTTGAAGACCGAAGGATTTTTGAATCCGGGAGAACCTCTCGAGGAGTCTTTCTATTCCGTCCTCTTCGTTAAACGCGGGTAGCAGTATATAGATCATCTTTTTAATATTTAAAGGTTAAAAGACCGTATTCAATATGGGAATTTAATTAAGTTGATTGTTAAGTCCTAACTTGGTCAAAGGGCCGGAACTAAATAGGGCTTCCTCCCTGTAAAAGGTATAAATATTTTCTGAGATAAAAACCACTAAAAGTATTCTTAAGATGCTAAAAAGCGCATTTATTAAAATCTATATCTTTAATCCAGTCGTAAGTTGTTTGAAGGCCGACGGATAGGTCCGTTTGCGGTGAATACCCGAGAAGCCTTTTTGCCCTTTCTATGGATGAGACTCGTGTCGTAATACTGTCCCATTTCCTTTTTTCTTTAAATTGAATTCCACCTTTATTATTAGTTATCCTGTTAATCTCTTCAGCTATTTTTAGTATTCTCGTTTCTTTCCCGGAACCAATATTAAAGGTTTGACCAACCGCCGCTTCCACCTCGGAGGCCAAAATTGTTCCTACTACCGCGTCGTCTATAAAGTTAAAATCTCTTGTCTCGTCACCGGTTCCCGTTATAATTAAGGGTAATCCTTTCACTGCTTTGTAAAAAAAGTTTGGAATAACGTTTCGATATTTCCCAGGGAATTCTCCCGGCCCATAGGAATTAAAGTACCTCAACGCAACAGTAGGAAGACCGTAATGCTCATGAAAATAGGTGACGTACCTCTCCCCCAACAGTTTCGTAATGGCATAGGGAGTATCGAGGCTGTAGGCAGTCATCACTTCGGAAAGAGGTTTGTTTTTTTGGCCGTAGATGCAAGATGAAGACGTATAAATAAACTTTTCGACCTTATGTTCAACGGAACGTTCTAAAAGCTTAAGAGTACCAAAACCGTTTACGGATAAATCTTTTTCCGGAAAATCGATGGAATTTTGATTGGCAAAATTAGCGGCAAGATGAAAAATTATCTTAATTTTTTCTACAAAAACAGTTTTCAGGACATCTTCGGAGGTAATGTCTCCCTGGATAAAGAGGACATTTTTTTTGGGGGGAATGTTCTCAATATACCCAGAAGAAAGGTTATCCAAAACAATAATGCGGCAATCTTCTTTCAAGCTAAGCTTTTCTACCAATCGACTGCCGATAGCACCGGCGCCGCCCGTAACTAATATATTTTCCATAAGATTTAATCGATTAAATTTATTTTATTTTTCAGCACTTTAACTATTCGTTTCGACGCTTTGCCATCCCAATATCTTGGTGCTCGAGACGATTTGTAATTACCATCATAGTTTAAAACGCCCATAGTGGAAGATATTATTTTTTTTGTGTTGTTCCCTACTAGTTCATTCGTTCCCTCGGCAACCGTAATGGGCCGCTCCGTGTTTTCTCTTAAAGTCAAACAGGGGACGTTCAGTATGGTCGTCTCTTCCTGGATTCCACCTGAATCCGTTAAGATAATTTTAGAACTTACCATTAGCTTTGTAAAATCAAGATAACCTAAAGGTTCAATAAGCGTTACGTTTTTCATATTGTTCATATACCCCATAAGCCTAAACTTTTTCAACATTTTATCTGTCCTCGGATGAACTGGAAATACAACTTTAATTTTTTGCTGAATAATTTTTATCGCATCTAATATGTTTACTAATTTATTTTTATAATCAACGTTTGATGGTCGGTGAAGTGTTAAAGTAATGTAGTTTTTATTTGTGATCCCCAATTTTCTTAAAATTCCAGACTTATTAGCCATGCTTTTAATTTTATACAACGAATCAATCATAACATTTCCAACAAAGTAGATTTTATTTTCAGGGATCCCTTCTTTTAATAAATTTTCTTTAGCTTCTTTGGAGGTTGTAAATAAAATATCGGAAACGCTGTCTGTAACAATTCTATTAATTTCTTCCGGCATAGTCCTGTCAAAACTTCGCAAACCCGACTCCACATGTGCAACCACTATCCCCAATTTCACGGACGCAATTGAACATGCTAATGTTGAATTAACATCCCCAACAACAATTACCAAACCTGGTTTTTCCTTTAACAATTGCTTTTCAAACTCAATCATAATTCTGCCTGTTTGTTGACCATGGTTTCCAGCAGAAACTCCAAGGAAAATGTCCGGGCTATGTAATCCCAAATTTTTAAAGAAAATACTGGACATATTTTTATCATAATGCTGACCAGTGTGTACAATTACATGCTTAAAACAGCTCGGATATTTCTTCATTTCTTTATAAATAGGCGCTACTTTCATAAAATTTGGGCGCCCACCTACAACTAAAAATACTTTCATTTTTGAATTTTTTGTACTTCTTATTCGTTTAGATTTTTTTATTCCCAAAATATTATTTATCCAATTTTATTAAAAAAAAGATCAGACACTTTTTAATCATAATGTTGTCCTGTATGAATAATGATTTTATTAATCTCCTTTTGTTTCTTTATATATGAACTTACAATTGCCGCTTTAATAAATTTGGGTCTCTCCCCAAAAACTGTTGCTATTTTCATATTATTCCACTAATTGCAGTTAAACCAATGATACCAATAACCTTCATTATGAGAAGTTGGCAAGGTTTAACAAAACAAAATAGGAAAGAAAAAAGAGATTTTATATCTGAAAAGTTTATCAACGTATTATGGCGTCGTTTTCCTTATCATTTTAAAGTTCTAATACCGTTTTGCACGCAGGCAACAAATGCTTTTTCGAACATTAAACTAATTTCTGCAATCTGAGTTATAAGATATAATTAGAATTTTTCCATATGAAGAGCCTGATTTCATATCTTTTTACAAACCACTAAATGCCAGTGGTAATCATACCCAAAACAATCATCCTGGACAGAAGCAAAAGCAAAATCAGAAAAGTACTTAGAAAAAACATCTTCTATTTCTTGTTTATTTTCAAACATTCTCATTATCGCTCCATTTCTGGCATTAAATGGATCGTTTCGAATAATTTGGTACCCCTTTTTCAATTCTTCACTGCCATGATAGATAAAGCATGTTTTTTTAGGAATGGAAAGAATAAGATGTCTACCTTTTTTGAGCACTCTGTTAAATTCTTTAATATGTTGCCCAAAGTTTGTACTTTCCTGCATGTAATAGCAGCTATTCCAAGACACAAGATAATCAAAAAAGTTATTCTCAAATGGAATGGAGTCATTCATACCAGCCCTAACATCAATATTCTCAAGACCTAATTGGTTTAAATCTGATTTTACTTTTTTTGCAATTTCTTCTGTAATTTCTACTCCATAAACATCAAAACCGCATTTTTTTAGAAAAGGAAGGTTCTTACCTTTTCCGCAACCTAAATCTAAGACTTTTTGGTCCTTATACTGGGATTTATCAAAATCTAACAATGGATATTTTCCCTTAAAGATTCTAATCAAATATTCAGCCGGATAACTCATTTCGTTTGCAGAAAGATATATTTTTTCCCATGCTTTCTTTGCATCATAACTCATAGCAAACTCCTTAATTTTAATTGTTTATGCCTATTACTTCAATTATCTCCCCTGAAGGACCAATGGCAAAAAAAATGTTTAACAGCTTTTTGTTTAAATTAAATTTCTTGACCATTTCAGTGACTTTAATACTTTCTTTTTCAAGAGATTCTTTTTCTTTTTCTGCAGAGTTAGTTATAAAGGCGAGACAATTAAATCCTTTTGAATCTAAATAAAAGGGTCTATTTACATTTTTTTCTTTTTTTAAAATAATCTGGTATACATCATTAGTAAACATGGAATTAAACTGCAAAAAAGCAAATTTTTTTTCAATGCTGATAGGTTTAAAATTAAAATATTCCCAAAAAAGAACTGACTCCTTAATATTTTCCGTTTTTATAATGATTTTATTAAACTTAAATGAGTGTCTCTCTGCAGTATTTTGAATGTAAACAGGCAAGTCGAAAGCTTTTAAAGTGGCTTTTTGCAATATTATGTTATTTATAATTTGCTCTCCTGTATGCACAAAGTAATTCTCCGGCATATTATCAAATATCGGGCTAAGATATGATTCCGCAGGATCTATTGATCTGTGGTTCAGGAGTTCAATGCTAAAGTTGCTGGGGCAGGTAAGCAGAGCCACATCAAGGTCTTCAGTAAAATGCTTTAGCATCGGTTTTTTTGTGGCCAGATTCTGACAGCTTTTTTCTATAAAATGCTCTTTATACCCTAAAGATTTGAATATCTTACAATCTTCTTCAAAGTTCAGTGAGGAAAAAGCCACATGATCAATCTGAAAAATCATTTTCTGTAACTACCAACTCCAAGTATAGTTTTAAATATTTTTTTAATTCCTCTTCTTAATATTCTGTAGTTTGATCCCTGATATTAATCAGGATCGATTGTCCCTGCAATTAAGAAGTTTGGATCATTTTTAAGTTCTTTTTTAATCAGCTCAAAGGTATCTTTAGCTGAGATACAAACTATCTGTCCTTTTCCTAAAACGGCTATTTGAGCCAAAGCCATTTCTCTGGCTTTTCTATCAAATTTCGGATAGTCAGGTCTATAAACCGGATTATCTTTATTATAAGCAAAATGGTAAAATATTCTTTGTTCCACCTTGTCACCCTTTATTAGTTCACCATTAAATGGTTTATCGTACCTGTAATGTATTTTTAATTCCCTTTCCACATAATGAATGAACGTGGAAGCGGCGTCAAAATTAAAATTACAAAATTTCCCATCAATTTTTATAAACCTGTCCCAAAACCCTTCCTTAGCATAAGGATTCTCAGGGGCATTTTTTGTAATATATTCGGCTTTACTCCCTACGGCTGTGATTGAAAAGTTAGCATCTTCCGACCTTAAAGACTCAGGGTCCTTTCTCATCATTTCGGATAAGAAACCACAAATGCCCGGAGTTTTATCAATATCAAATTTCTTATTCCAACAAAAGCTATAACTAAAGGTTGGTTGAATCCATGTTCCTTCATTCCCTATCACTTCAAAAACAGCCTCTTTAAATATCCTGTAATAATCATCTCCGCTTGTCGATTCTTCAAGTTTCCCAAAAGCACCCACATTACTATATGTAAAAATATGGTCTTTTTTTGAGATTCCAACTTCGAGAAGGGCCTGAATAATATTCTGCCTGTTATAGTTATAAGCTCCTTGTTTCATTTGTTTTTTTTTCAATAATTTCCGCCAATCCCTCAATCGTCATAAATTTTCTATCCTGGAATTCATCATTTTCAAAGGAAATATTATATGTTTCTTCTATAACACTTATAAAAGAAATAAATTGGATTGAATCAATCCAGGCTTCGTTAAAGTAATTAAGATAAAGATTATCTTTAATTGCCTTTTCTTCAATAGATGTGTTTTTTGCAAACCAATTAATCAAGTTATCTTTTATTTCCTTGCTCATTAAATCCTCATAAAAATATATCTTTTGAACTAAAACATTTACTGCAACATCCTTTTTAAAATAACAACTAAATTAAAACTACAGCTTTGCCAGTCTTTTCCACCTTTTTTCTGCTTCAAGCAGATCAATAACTGATGACCTGTTACAGGGGATACCATTTTCCTTTGCAAGATTTATAAACCTGATAGCCCTGTCCATAGCTTCTTCTCGAGAGGGCTGCAAATCTTTTAATTTATAATACCTGAATATAGATAAAGGCTCAAACTCAGGAGGAAACCTATCCTGCAAGCCTCCATTATTATCCACGAATTCATCCCTGCCAATTTCACCCTCTCCATAGAAGTAGAATATTGCAAGATCAAGTTCGTAAATATTATTTTTCATTTTTTTTATTAAACTTAGTGTTTCCTGGAAATGTTCTTCAGTTTCACCGGGAAAGCCCACAATCCAATACGTTGTTGTTTTAATTCCTGATTTCCTAAGACATTCCAAGGAATTCATTTGCGCTCCCGGTGTTACTTTTTTATTCATCGCTTTAAGTATTTGCGCTGAACCGCTCTCCATTCCAAGTCGTATACGGGATAAACCTGCTTTTGCCCATAAATCCGTAAACTCCTGCATCTGTGTATGCTTATCTACGCGCATATAACAATCCATTTCTATTTTTATTTTTTTACTCAGAAGTTTTTTTGCGAGACCATTTAAACTATGATTCATTAGAGCATCGGTAAAAAAATATCCTTTCTTACCATATTTTTCCTCATGCGCTTCAATCTCTTTTATAATTCTTTCGACACTCATAGTTCGAAAGTTACCCCATACCATAGTCTCCGAACAAAAGGAACATTTATATGGACAACCTCTTGAAACGCCGATACCGAGGTTAAAATATTTTTTCAGATTCAGGTCAGAATAATCCAAAAAAGGAAGAGAATCCATTTTCAGTTGCCCAATGTTGAAATTTAAGGCTGAGATAATTTTGCCTCCAGAATGGGGTTTTTCTATAATTTCTTTTAAAACGAGTTCACCCTCACCAAAGATTATTTTATCAACAAAGGAGCATTTGTCTGCTAACTTCTTTAGGTTTTCTGAATCCGAGCTGATCCCGTTATACGGACCTGGGCCACCTAAAACAGTTGTTACTTCCGGAAATTTATTTTTAATTTCTCTTAATAAAAACAGTGCGGTTCCTAAGGTACTGCTTAGCATTGAACATCCGACAAAATCTGGATTAACAGAAAGCAACTCTGGAACAATTTTTTTTACATTACTGAAATGTTTGTCTAATACTGCTTCAAGTTTTTCTATAGTTAGTGCGATTTTAACCTTAGAAACATCACGTAGCAAATACTGGAAATGATCCTTAAGCAATATCTCAATATAGTTTATATATCCTTCAGGATAATCGTCTTTAAATACCTTTGCCTGGGAATGAAAACCTAACAATTCAGATCCAAGCCTTGGGAGGATACTTTTCTCTGGAACAACAGATTTTAACACTTCCAAATACTTCCCCTGTGTATTCCATAGCTCCTGTTCCTCATTGAGATTAACTACTGTAACCTGATGACCAAATTTTTCCAGAAAAGATTTCAAAGAGACTATTCCAACGGAAGGAGCAATGATATCCCAAAAAGTAGGCATTATTAGCAACAATTTGCATTTTTTTTTATCACTCATATAGGCAGGATTTTTATTTGAGTTGTATCCATTGATTGCCAGAAAGGAAGAAATCGGGCACGCCCTTCTTGATTATTTTTCTTCAATCCGTTGCTCAAATCAATTTCAGTTTTTACTTGTTTCCATAAATCTTCTTAAAGTCAGTTTATCAACTTTCTCGTTAATATTTTTAGGTAAATTATCGATTGGGACAAACTCATCAACATAATAGTCTCTTCCAAGTTTTTTTATGATTTCTTTATTTAAGTTCTTTTTTATGTCTTCAACAAATGTTTTATCTTCTAAAACAAAAAAGCAGACTGTCTTCTCTCCTAAAATCGAATCATCCAATCCTAATATTACCTGGTCTTCAAAAACATTATTACTGGCTATAAATTTTTCAACCTTCTCGGGATTAATATTGACTCCTCCCCGAATAATGATATCTTTTTTTCTTCCATTTATTGTTAAGAATCGATCCTCGTTCAAATAACCAATGTCGCCTGAACGATATTTCTCACCATAAAAATAATCTTCTGTTTTTTCATTTAAATAACCTGAAAAACGCCAGGGAACATCTATTAAAAGCTCCTCTTCTTCTGTAAAGGATACCTTTACTCCGTCTAATAATTGCCCGACACTACCTTCTAACTTTTTCCCAGGGGAATTTGCTGAAACAAAAAGAAGCTCTGACAAACCATAAGTTTCAAATAAGGGAATATTATATTTTTCTTCAAAAAATTTTTTTGTCCTGACATTTAAAGGAGCTGTGGCAACACAACCTACAATACCGCGTTGCAAGGCATAATTTATTCCTTCCTTTCCTCTATCAACCTTCAACAGCAGAGATAGAATAGAGGGAATAAAGCAAAAGGTATTAACAGAATATTTGATTGGGAGTTCCCAGAACCTTAAAATACTCGATATATTAAATTGCTCCCCGATAATCAGCCGTCCTCCACAAAGAAAAGGCAGGAATATAAGGTTAAGAATCCCTGCCATATATGCCATAGAAAGATTATGATAGAAAATATTTTTTGGCCCAAAATGAAATACCCTACTAAAGGCTAAAGCACTTTTTGCGAGGTTATTAAAAGAATGAAGAACTCCTTTTGGCTTTCCTACAGAACCTGAAGTCATAGCAATCAGGAAAGTATTCTCGTAGTCAACTGAATTAAAAATATCTAAACTCTTTATAGATTCGTTTCTTTTTTCATATAGAGCTTTTTTTATTTCGGTTAAATCTAAATAATTATCAAATAATGGATTCTTAGGGCCAGAGCAAATAGTTTTCTTATAATTAATTAGTGATATAATATCTTTGATTTCATTTTCTCCTCTATTCTTATCGACCGGTACAATGACTAATCCAAGTAATAAGGAGGAAAAATAAAGAATAACTAGCTCAAGGGAGTTCGGTTCAAAAAAGATAACGGCATCTTTTTCTTTAAGCCCCGACTTTTCCAACTGGTCTCTGCCGTTCAAAATGCAATGAAAAAAATCAGAGTAACGCAATGTCCGGCCGTTAAAACCATCAACAACAAATACCTCGTGCCAGTTTTTTTTTAAAAGAGATTTTATGTGTCCAGCAATATCAGCTTTTTGTTCCATCCTGCTCTTTTCCTATATACCTGCTGAAATTATACTTGCCGAGATAAATATTTTCTTTGCCACTCATCTTTTGAGCAATACTTTCCAGAACATCCTCTTCCATATTCACCTTATTTACTTTAGTATATTCAATCATTAATACTGCCGGATCAACGCTGTATTTTGCAGCAAACTTTTGAATATGATGCATAAAGCTTGAATGAAAATCAGCAAAACCAGATACGATATCCAATGGAACTTTTCCGGTAACATTTATGAGTGGTTGAATATATTTTTGTCCGATTTCCAGTACCTTTAAAAAATCAATGTTAGTTGCATACCCCTTTTTAAGAAAAGTTGCTAACAATATTTCAGTAGAAGCGTTACCAGAGCTTCTACCCAGCCCCTGTAATGATGAATCAATATAATCAATACCTGCATCAATCGCTACTAAGCTATTGGCGATTGCGAGACCTAAATTATCATGGCCATGAAAACCAAGGGGAATATCAGATATCTCTCTAATTACTTTATAGTACTCCTTAATTTGTTCAGGAAACATCCCTCCAGCTGAATCTACTATGTAGATAATATCAGCGCCATATTGTTCAGAAAGTTTCACTTTTTTGGCAAATTCTTCTGGAGAAAACGAGTAAGACTTCATAAAGTTGCTTGACACAAGCATTCCATAATCCTTGGCTTTCTTTATAAACGGTTCAGAAGAGGCAACTTTATCAATATCTGTTCCGATCCTGAGAAAGCCTATATTATGCTTTGCTGCAATATCAATATTTTTTAGTTCGGCAATGCCGGGAATACAGAACATACCATATTTAGCTTTTTTCAGGACGCTTTCCGCGGCTATCATATATTCTTCATCGGTGTGAGCGGCAACTCCGTAACCCCGGTTACTCGCGTTCATTCCCACACCATGTCCTATTTCAATATACTCAAATCCCGCGCTTTCAAGCTCCCTACAAATAATTGAGGTATCGGTCATGGAGAAAGAAAAGTTAACCGCATAACTACCGTCCCTGAGTGTTGTATCAATAATTATTACTTTTTCCATTTCAATCACTTCCCAACAAACCGGTTCAAGTTATTATTTATAAACACATACTCTCACCGGAGCGCCATCTCCGTCTTTTATTTTTAGTGGCATTACAATAATGTTCCAACCTTTATAGTCTTCAACTTTATCAAGATTAGCCAGATATTCAACTAATACAATCCCGTTTTCCAGAAAGATCTTGTGTACAGGGGAATCACTATTTCCCGTAAGTTTATTGCGGCTGTCATCCGGTGACGGGCTGTCTAAACCAATCAACTCAATTCCTTTTGAAACTAAATATTTTGCTGCAGAATTAGTAAAATAGGGATAACCTTTATAAAACTTTCTATTACCCCAGTATTCACCCCAACCAAATTTAAAGACCATTTTTTTTGATATTTGAACTTGTGCCAACATTTTTTCGGTTATCGCTTCGTCTTCATTAAGATTGCTAAAATCAATTATAGTTACCTTCCCAATTAGTTTTTCTAAAGGGATTTGATCAATGGTCGGCCTATCTTTGATAAAATGACGTGGAGCATCAGCGTGAGTCCCTGTATGAGTTCCCAAGCAAACCTCTCTTGTTTCACGACCTTCTATGTTAAGCCTGCCTAATTGCCTGATGGAAACTTCCGGATGCCAGGGGGCTGCAAAAGTAGTCATGCCTTCCTCAATGGGGTAAGTTAAATCTATAAAGACAGTATTATTCATTTTTTTATACTATTTATCTTCATTAACAAGAATATCTTCATCAAGAAGTTTTTTTACAATAGGCAAGCAGTCAATTAAATAAAGGCCAATATTATCACATACCTCTAACAAGTCGTGCTTACCATCCAAGTAGTTTAAAAGTAATGATAATGTGTGTGAATATACCCTATTTTTTTTACTTATGTGAGGCATTAAACCTCTTTTACCGAGTTGAGGTTCACAAGGAAATGGTACACGGTAATAATAATTATTTTCAAGAACTACTAAACACTTGAGAATCGCATTATAACCTCCCTCCAAACCCGAAGGGGTGATAAGTGATAAGTCATCTAAGGATGTATGATATTCTGGGTATGTTCCAGGCCGTGATCTCATGACTGATACCACCGGTAACCTAACATTGGGACTGCAGTATTGCTGCTCATCACTCCCGCCCTTGTCCCAAAAATTGTATTCTTTATAATCTCGCGCAATATTTTTTAACACATGTTTTGCAACCCGGTCTGTCAGAGTGTCACCCCAGGGTGACGGAGTAAAAGAATAATCACGATCATCTCCTACACATGATACAACAAATCCCGCAACCGTATTTTTTTTCATGGCATCCAGGTTCCGGCTTAAGTAAACAATAGAACCAATTGTTTCAGGAACAAACACTATCCGGTAAGTATAACGGCGCTCATCTAAGTTACTCAACCACCTTGCAAGTGCAACTGTTACCACAGGCCCGGAAAGTTCATTATTGGCCATAGATGGGTGACAGATATAAGTTGAAAGTAATATTTCTTTCTTTTCATTCCCCGGTAAAATAATATCTCCGTATGTCAGGCTCCCTGGTTTTAAGCTGCTGTCTATAACAGCATGATATTTTCCCGGCTTTAATCTTAAGCGTTGCTCATGCGTTAAGCAAAACCCCCACCAGCGTTTGTAATATGAAGCAACATAAGGTATTGCATTAGGTTGGTCTGGTAAAGAATATAGACGTTTGTCCAGTTCTTCCAGAGGAAGCCAGATATCCACTGGTTCTGAATAGTTCACGACATGCAAATTGTGCTGCTTAAAATCAATTACTCTATTCCCATTTTCGTCCTCAACATAAGCATTGCGGATATTCCACTCATCAGGAACGATCCAATCATATGCCTTAGTTCCAGAGGGAACTTCATGTATCGTAAGGTCGGGCAACAAATCTTTAATATAGCGTAATGTCTTTCTGTTCCCTTCCCCTGTAAGGCTACGACATATATGGAATAAATCACGCACCCAAGCATATGTTTCATGTCCAATTGAATCTTTCATGATGATTTATCCTGTTTAACCCTTTCTCATAATAAAATATTATTTTCTCAGCTGGTTTTTTTGGCTAATTGAGAAATGACATTTACAACTCTTTCAGCTGACGAAAGATCATCATCAGGCAAATTTCTTTTCAAAAAATTTCTCTGGATTTTTAATCTTTCTTCTTTGAAGCTTTTATCGTTACGTAATCTGTCTAAAGCTGGCGTTAGTTCAAGTGGAGATTTAATCTCAATTGCCACCTTTTCCGCACAAAGAGGTAAAAAAGATGGTTTACCGGGTTTATTATAAACGATCACAGGTGTATCGTAATAAATAGCTTCAATACCAACGTTTGAATGTGTCACAACAACTACATCCGATGCAGTTAAAAGATCATGAAGATGATTTCTATAAATCGAAATACTATTAATGCCATCCCTAGATTTAAAATTACTTACCAACCACTCAGTACTATCATCAAACATTTTAAGCTTAAAGACAGCCCTAGAATTATTCCTTTTAACAAATTGTTTGAGAAATAATTCATAGAAGTTTGATAATTCAAAGGTAGATATCGTACCATTTATTATAAATTTGTCATAAAATGGTCCAGCTATGGCACGAAGTGCAAAAAGCACAATTTCTTCATTTGCTGAAAATCCCAGCCGTTTGCGAGCATTGTAATAAGATTTCTGAGTTTTTATTTTTAACTTTCCAAATCTTGGTATACCTGTTAATAATAATTTATCTTGACTAATACCGCGGCAAACTTGCATAAGTTCTTGATACCTAATACCAGAAATTTCATGAGTTGGATAAAACGGGAAGTGTTTGATATTGCATGGAAGAGGCGATAAAATTTTACCCCCCACTTTAAATCCCGGCTCAACACTATGAGGAATATGCAATACCGAAATTCCATTACGTTTTGCTATTTGTGTAAGAATAATGCGTTTGGCTCCCCATCTTTCACAAATCAAAACGATATTAATATTTTTTTTTTTAATAGTATATTCTGAAATTTGAAAAAATTTAATTAACTCAGGAATTCTTATTTCAATGATTTCTTTCAAGTATCCATCCATAAAATTTAAAAGTGGTATATCCAGAAACATCCACCTTGGGTGTTTCCTTTGGAAATTTATCTCTTTTTTAAATCTTAATTTCAAATCAGAAACAAATTCTGAAGTTTTATTATTTTCAAAAAACGAGCCAATACCTTTTGTTGAAGCACGAATAATACGAAAATTAAAATAGCAATTATTTTCATCGTCAAAATAATAAAGAAGGCTTTTTTCTTTTCTCAAAAAACTTTCTATTAAATTATTCCCAAAATAAGTTATATCACTCGCTGATAATGTAAGAGCCCTGACCGAATCATTTTTATTTTTATCTATTAAAAATAATCTTTTTGCTTGATCTACTGTTCCGACCACAAGTTTTTTGATAAAACGGTTTAGGGCAACATGGCTATAATAGATTAATTTTCCTTCCCAAATATTTTGCTTTTCGAAACGCCACTGTTTTAATATTTTCTCAAGCATAAGAAATGATCTGTGAGCTTTTGGTTCACTAATGTATACATCATAATTTTTATAGTTTTTCAGAAATTGAAATATTTTTTTATGCAGCAATAAACTGCTTTCTTTATACTTGAGTTCAGGGAGTGAAGGATCATTCACTAAAAGAATTTTATTAGGATTTTCATGTTTCAAAATATTAGATACATCAAGAATAGCCTTGTTGAGATAACTAATATAGTAAAAGACCTCCTTCTTTAGAGATGTCCCCAAGGAAATGCCATCAAACTTTGTAAAGTCATTACCTTCATGATCCTCAAACCACTTTCCGGCTAATTCCACAGCAGAGCACTCAGCTTCTTCATATTCTTTCTGATTTCGATAATTATCTATAGACTTGCTTTCGATTCCATTTTTTTTTAAAGCTTTTAAAGTCAATCCGTCACCCGCGATACAAATTGTATCTTTATCAATACAAGATTTAAAAGTTTTCAGAAATATTTCAACTTCATCAAAATTATCGATAAATGCTAAAGTTTTAACCATTTTTTTGTTACGACTGCGTGTAAGCTTTTGAATATGCAACTTTTATTCTCTGATTTCTTTATATAGATATACAATTTTATCAGGATTGCATGACTTTTCGTAAAGGATGTCTACTCCATAAAGTTGAGGAGTTTTTAGTTTTAATGCTTTCGGAGAAAATCATGCTCTTTTCCCTGTTGATCCCAGTGGTTAATGCGTAACATAGCAGATTGATCAGGCTCTTTTGTTTCACGCATTCTGGTTCCAATGATTGCTGGAAGCGCTTTATTTTCCCATTGCTCCGGGGGAACAGACAATAGACGTTTTGAGATGCTGTGGTCCCATTTCTTTGAGATAATTCTAAAAATCTTTAGAGATATATTGGATTCCATTATCGGAGATGATTTCAGGTTTTACTCCTGGATATTTCTCTAATGCTCTCTCTATGGTAATCTCCATGTCATACTCTGTCATATTTGTTCTTAACTCATGGTGAAGCATATAACGGGAATAAGCATCTATATGCTCCTGCATTATCATAACTTTCTCCTACAAAACATTTGTTTGATTTATAATGGGACGTTTTTTTTTATATGTAAAAAATCGTTTTTCAAAAACCCTACAGTATGCTTAAATAATACGTTACAACACTCACTAATTGAGAGAGTCTCAGTATCCAAAATTAGTTCTGGTTTATCAGAAAGTTCATAAGGTTCTGTAACTCCAACAAAAGTGTTGAGTTCACCAGCAAACGCCTTTGCATAGAGTCCTTTAAAATCTCTTTTTTTACAAACTTCAATCGAACATTTTAAATAAACCTCAATGAATGGGGAGAGCGCTTTTCTGGCAATCTCTCTCATCAACCTTTTGTGAGATATAGTCGAAACGATAGCCACATTTCCCCTTTGATTACAGTCATTGGCAATTCGTATTACATTCTCAAGAACGGCAAATCGTTCTTCAACTGAACTCCCATAAATCCGATCAAGTTTTTTTCGCAAAACTTCACCATCCAGAAATTCGGCATTATGATAACCTTCCTGCATTAATTTGTCATAAAGCAATTGACCCAAAGTTGTTTTTCCGGAAGCCGTGACCCCTGTAATCCAAACAGTTCCTTCAACTAGTTTATTTTTCTTAAGTTGCATAATACAATATCTTTATCAAATAAAAAATTTTTTGATCTTTCATTTTTTATTAAGTACTCGTTGATTTGTTTTAATTCATCTGTATCAAGGTAGTGGTCAATATTCATTGAGATATTTACTTCCCTATATAAATCCCTAAGCTTATTACCAGAAAGTTCACCGAAAATATTTATTATTGCAGAGTCAACATTTTCATCCATTCCGACAACCAGGTCTATTATATTTGGTAAAAAAAAGCTAGAAGCTATGCCATGCGGTATTCCTTTGTTAGCCGTTAAATAGTAAGAAATAGCATGTGCTATAGCCGTTTGTGTATTAGAAAATGCGAGTCCGGCATTAAGTGCCGCAAACATCATCCTTTCTCTATATTCAATATTACCTAAATCATTTATTAGTTTTGGCAAAATATGAACAATTTCTTTCGCAGCGACTATGGCATAATTGGTTGAAATAGGATTTGCATTTCTGTTCCATATTGATTCCAAACTATGAGAAAGTGCATCAAGTGCAGTTTGAACAGTTAGATCTCTTTGCAAAGACAATGTAAGTTCAGGATCACAAATGCTGACTTCTGACCACAAATCTTCTAAATGCAACGAATATTTTTTCTTTTCATCTGAATCCCAAACAGTTGCCCAACATGTCACTTCACTCCCTGTACCAGATGTCGTCGGAATAGCTATAAAAGGGATAAGACGGTATCCTTCTCTCTCATTTTTTTTCCTTATAATGGAATCAATAAAAGTAAAATTTTTATCTTTATTATAAACTGATATTACTTTGCTGGTATCAATAACACTTCCACCACCAAGAGCAATTATGACATCAAATTTCTTTTGCCAGACAGATTCATAAATAGACTTCAGATTCTTGAAAGTTGGATTTGGATTAACACTATCAATAATTACTTCTATTTTATCGGTTAAAGACTGTATTTTCTGAATTAAACCTCTTCTCGAAAAACTCTTTGAAGTAATTAAGAGAGCTTTTCTATTCCCTACAAAGTCATCCAATTTATCTAATTTGCCTGTACCGAATTCTATTCTTACTGGATTATAATATTTAAAGCATTTCATTTGAACATTTCTTTTGCTTTTTCAAGGTCTTCCATAAAATCTACTTCAATCCATGGAAAGTTATTTGTAGAACTGCAATATATTTTATTTCCTTCTTCTGCCATTTTGGTAAACGCGAAAGAATCATAATTAGTTAAACCATCTTCAAATAAAACTTTTTCTACATATTTAAATAGATATTCAGGCTGCTTCACATATGCAATACCTGTCCACTCACCCCCAGCCTTGTCGAGAGAAATTTTTTTATCTGATTTAATTAGATAGTTTTCTTCAGTAACTATAACCTTCATCGCTTCTTTATCTGTACTGCCAAAATCTACAACTAACTCTATATTATTATTGTTATCTTTAAACTGTTGAAGTGTTGAGGATATTATATTTTCATGATAGATAATGTCGCTATGTAAGTACACGAAAGGGCTATTACCAGCAAAAGATTTTGCTAACCAAAAAGAGGCGAGGTTGTTTGAAATTTTATAAAACGGGTTGGTTATATAAAATATGTCTTCCTCAAACGACTCAATGATCATATCTTTTTTATAACCAACAACGATAGCTATGTCATTAATACCATTTTTTCTCAAAATATCAATGGATCTTTTTAATATTTCTTTACCAGAGACTTTCAGCAAAGCTTTCGGTTTTTCTGAGGTAATTGGATAAAGTCTGCTGGATATCCCGGCAGCAACGATGATAGCTTTGTCAATCAAATTTTTTTCCGAGAAAAAAGGTGATAAGTATTGGTCGGTTGAGATTAAGCTCGGCAAGATAGCATTTAAATATTTGCGTTTTTACGTTATACTACTTTTAAACTTTTCCCCGGCCTTTTATATTTGGTTATGAATATTTAGATGATCACGTCTGTTTCTGAAGAAACTTAGCGTCAATGTTATCACCATAGTGATTTTTAAACTTTTCGAAATCTCGATGTTTAAGAAGTTCATTCAGATAGAGAGTTTTTTCATCTACCCAATGCTCAAATTCATGAGGGTTATTAAATCCAGCAACTTTTATTAGCGAATTCCGATATAAAATATCCCTCTTTCCCCGCGCATCATCCCACCAAAGGTTTTCTTTCAAAACCTGATGGTAAATTGGCGTTCCAGGAAGTGGAGATAGAATGGCAAGGGAATAACTATCAGCACCAACTTGTGCCGCAAAGTCAATCGTTTTTTCCATTTCTTCTCGTGTCTCCCCCGGATATCCAACAATCCAGAAAGTATGGACAGATAATCCTGCTTTTTGGGCATTTTCCACTGATGGTTGAATTTCCTCTAATTTGAGTTTTTTGTGAATAATATCATCCAGTACTCTCTGTACTCCACTTTCGCAACCGAATGTAATCTGGTAACAACCAGCATCTGCCATCCTTTTGTATAATTCATATTGTCTGTCTCCTTTTTGGTGATAATTTACCTTTACACCGTTTGGTGTGCACCAGGTAATCCCAAGATGTTCAATGAGGTTACAAAGTTCAAAAAGATTTTTTCTGTTGGCAGTGAGCGTATCATCTTCGAATTGCACTTCATCAATATCATATTTTTTAATTCCTTCTTTAATCTCATCATAGATGTTTTGTGGATCTCTCCATCTTACCTTTTGCCCCCACATTAAAGGAGTTGTGCAAAAACTGCATATTTCAGGGCACCCCCTTGATGCCATAACATTAAGCACCCGTCTTGATTTGGATTTACTTGAATGAAACAATCCAATCTTGAAATACCCTTCCAAATTCATGAGATCTCTTGAAGGAAAAGGAAGTTTGTTGATATCTTCTAAAGGGGAGGGTGCTGGATTAATATAGATTAGATTATTTTTAAAGTAAATTAATCCAGGAATATCTTTGGGATCTTGCTCATTAATAAGTCTTTTTACAAGCTCAGCAAATTGATACTCAACCTCTCCTCTCATAGCAAAATCAATGTTCCTATCCTGCAGATCAACCATTTCTCCTGGAACTCTCACATCAGGATGTTTACAGGCAAATTGATAATCTCTCACTGCATTGCTGATATGATTTCCTCCAAGAATTACTTTAACTTTGGGATTTACAGTTTTTGCAATCTTTGCAATGGTATAAGCATGATCCATCATGTTAGAGAAGAGAACTGAAACACCAATAATGTCTGGATTTAAGCTGGCAATATAAGATGCTATATTTTCATTAGATTCACCAATAAGTACTATTTTATCATCAAGATTTTTCTCATTGCGATATCCCTCTAAAGCACAATCTCTTATGTAAACTGCATGACCAGATTTTCTGAGTACCGATCCTAAATATCCAACACCTAACCCTGGTTGAATACGGTTAATACCGCTTTTCATCCCTTTTATGTTGGGTATCATTAAAAGAACTCGTGCTTGCTTTGCCATGTTTGGCACCTATTTATGCATTATTTCCACAAAATTTTAAAAAAATATTGCTATAAAAATTGAAATTGAACACGTTGCTTCTTCTTTGGGAATAGAAGGCTTCATTCCGCAAAAATCATTTTTTATCACATGCCCTTAAAGAAACGCGATGATACTCTTATACAGTGAAAAAATCGACCTGTGCCTTACCTTTTCTTACAAACTATTTCAAATTGCCTTCTCTGACAATGTAATACGTTGTTTGACGTACTTTCCCTTTAATATTCTCATCGAATAAATATAAAATTTTAATTTCGAAGTTTGTCTATAAATATCCTCTTATTTTCTTCAGGTGTTATTGTTGGCCTTATAAGGTTTTCCCTTGATCCTTTTTTTATCTTAATAACTATTATTGTTGGGCATTTTTTAATTTTTTTCAGAGTTGTTAAAATATCTGCTACCGTTAAACAAGTTATAGATTCACTATACCCACAACCTAACGCTATGGAAGCTATATCTATTTTATCAGAGACAGTGGGCTGTCCTCCTGTTGATTCATACGCGTTATTGTCAAAAACTATATGTATCAAGTTATTAGGAGCATAAAAACCTATTGTAGCTAAAGTTCCCATGTGCATAATAACACTTCCATCACCATCAAATACATAAATCTTCTTTTCGGGTTTTTGTTTAGCGATTTCTAATGCTATTGAAGAACAGTGTCCCATGGAACCAACCGTGTAGAAATCATTGCTATGTCCGGTACCACATTCCTCTCTGTATTCAAAAAGCTCTCTGGAAGTCTTTCCAGTAGTAGCAACAATAATCTCGTTACCGTTAAAAGAATCAATAATAGCCCTTATTGCCTGATCTTTCGTTAATGGTAAGTCGCTTTTTACCCTTATTCCTGAGTCATACTCTTCCAACAATTCATTCCTAACTATTAATGCAACAGGCATACTTTCACACACTGCCTTGTTCTTGACCTTTTCTATCTGGTACTTTATCTTATCTTCTTCGAGAATCTCATAGTAAATTTCCAGCTTTTTAAGTAAAGGGAGCATAATTCTACCCATTTTCTTATGTTGTGGCTCATCCTTTTTCCCTGGTTCTCCTCTCCAACCTGTCATAAGTATCATTGGAATACTAAAAACTTCAGGATCTGCAAGAGAGGTTAATGGATTAATGCAATTGCCAATTCCGGAATTTTGCAAGTAAACAACACCAATTTTATTAGTAGCAAGATAATATCCTGCCGCATGAGCTACTGCTGCACCTTCATTTGAGGCTATCCTATTAGTCAGCATATCGCTGTTTGCGGCAAGATAACTCATCCATTGCTTAAAAGTGCTATCCGGAACACCGCTAAAATAGACTAAATCATTTTTTTTAAAAATTTCAAACAGGTTTTCACATGCTATCATTGTATGCTACCCTTTGACAGTGTTTAGCGGATTTCCCGTGGCTTGCTACTGAGTTTCAGCGTGAGTTCAGCCCAACGCTTGATAAGCAAATTCAAAAAGAAATTGTACTCTACTCTGAAGCTCTCCAACAGCTTACCTCTCGGAGTTTCAATATTCTTTTCTGTAGAAAAGCTACTAATGCTCGTAATATAAAAAAACTACATATCCATAAAAAAAGAATGGGCTAATTTGTAATTTTCAAAATTCCTAATTTCAATCCAGCCACTATTAACCTCAATACCGTATACACTTACTCCTTTATCAATTATTTTTTGTATAATCTGTAGAAAATGTTTTCTCTGTTCTGGTAACTCTATTTTGCTTTTCTGCTGACGATAAGCATCCTTGAAAATCGCTATCCCTTTTTTTGAAAAATAGGATATTCCTATATATTCAAATTTTGCTTTTTGTGGATCCATATCTTTTCCAATTTGAAGAATTTCATTCTCTTTTTCCTGGAACATCTTTCTTTCACCTTTTATTGGATCTTTTTTGGCAACAATATAATCAATAGATGAATCTTTTCTTGGCATTGAACTATTCATCAGCAAAACTATATCAGAAGAGGTATGGAGTAATTTTTTTATAATCGATTTTTCAAAAAGAACATCAGAAAATATTATCAAGGTACGACTGTTTAAACTATCCCTTACCAGCATAATTGAATCGACAAGTGAAGTGTTTTCAAAATCGGCATTATTAAGATAAGTTACACCTTCCAGTTTAAACTTCTCTGAATTGTAACCTGTAATTACTGTAATATCGTATAAACGTAGCCTACTAAGAGTTTCAACATTCCTCTGAAGAATAGATTTTCCGTTAATATCAAGCATTGCAATTGGATAATCTTTAACTATATCCTCCAAAGATTCTTCATAGCTCGGATCTCCCGCAGCAGGGATTATAACTTTTATATCGCTTAATTCTTTTTTCAAATATAATTTATCCGCTTCCTTAAGTCGTGACATCCCTTGCAATTCAAATACAGTATTCATTGATACGATCGACTTATCAATGGTTTTCAAATTTTTTCCACTTTTTATAACTTTAAGAACTTTGTTAACAGCCTTGATAGCAGCCCTTATGCAATGATTTGCATAAATTATCATTTTTATACCCATCTCGGCCATTTCCTCGACATGTGGCAGAGGATAGGTTGTGGGTACAACAATAAGGGGCGCCCTTTTATTCCATCTTCTACAAAATTCCTTTATTTCTGATATATCTTTTGCCTTGGAATGTATTAAGATAGCATCTGCGCTCGCATCTACATACGCATTTGCCCTTTTTATAGCTTCATCTATACCCCAACCGGCAATGAGGGCCTCTACCCTTGCAAACACCATAAAATTTTCATCTTCCTGAGCGCTCTTTGCTGCCATAATTTTTCCAACAAATTCTGCAATGGAAGCCAGTTCCTGTTTGCCCGGAACAAAGCTATTCATTTTTGGAAATAATTTATCTTCAATACATACAGCGGCTATATTTGCTGCTTCATATTTTTTTACCATATGGATTACATTATTTGTATTTCCATACCCTGTATCACAATCAGCTACAACAGGGATTGTTATTGACTCGTTCATTTCACAAGAACGTTCCAAGTATTGACTCATTGTTAAAATACTGGAATCAGGAACTGCAAAAGAGGTCGATATCTCCAAACCAGACGCCCATACCCCATCAAACCCGTTTCTTTCAACAAGTTTTGCGCCCAAGCCATCATGAGCACCGACAATTTTTATTATTTTGTCTTTCTTAAAGAGTTCTCTCAGTTTTTCTGATTTTTTCATAAATATATTCCTAATCCGGTATTATCTCTTTCCAATTAAATATCTGCTTTCATATTCCCCAGCCAAGGTATTTAAAATTTGAAAATATTCGCTCGATGTATTTTTTTTTATAAACTTCAATTTTCTTTCTTTATCCTTAACGTCAATTTTCCTGGGAACCCTTTGTTTTTTTAAAGAACGGGTAGTTTTCTTTGTTACTTCTGACCTTATTAAATTTGAAATTAACTCCAGATATTTATTCGGTGATTCAGCAAACTTTTCAAAAGGAATAAATAGAACCTGTTTTTTTACCGATTCGGAAAGTGATTCATATTTGTTCAGCGACTCTTTAGTAAAAATATCCACAATTTTAATTAATCGATCTATCGGAGAAATTTTTAAAAATTCCTCAACCCAGCCTGAAGCATAGTAAAGGACATCACCATCTATGCTTTTTATAGCCAACTGCCATAGGCGAGGGTTTAATCCAGTACCAACTCCATGACCGCGATCATCCAACGAATAAACCAAATCAACCGGGTGCCTAACCATCTCAATCACCCGGAGCCTATCTCCATAAGCATCGATGTATAAATCTATCCTTCGTAAAATATCATGAGTCTGAACTAAAAAAATGGGTCTTTCCTTTTCTATTCTTTCTAAAACAATATCGCCTTCTTTAGAAAACAACCTCTTAAAATACTTGAGAAAATTTAAACTACTGAAAACCCCTGTACGATCACTAATTTTAAAATTTGTGTTTCGAGAAATCATTGAATCATATAGTTTCATGTCTATTTCACGACATAGCAAAGCCAGAGCTGCATCCTTCGTGATTTTTTCAAAACTATATAACAGCGGGATTGATTCAAGGATTGGTTCCATACGCTCTATTTCTACTCTGTCAAAACTACTCAATATTGGCCCTAACATCGATTTCCCTGTACGAGGAAGTCCGTCTACCAAAATCAACTCTTTAACAATTCTATTGCTTCTTGCAAATTCAATATCCCGCATCACATTTCCATTTCCGATTTACCAATTCCTTTTTTAGACTAAACTTTTTCGTAAAACTGTTAACAGCTATGTCAAGTGACGCGTTTCTGATTGAAGCTCTTTCCCCCCAAAACACAGCATAACATTTTACAGGCAGACCATTGATTAACAAAGGGAATATTGAATTAAACAATTCAAATTACAAGTAAACTCAAGTTGCAAAAAATCTAGACAGTTCAGGACAATTGGAATCTACAGGTTTAGAATCTGAAGAATAAACGCCATGAAGGGCGCATATATTAAGGATACACAAATTCATAAATCTTAAACTATAGGGCTATTAACTTTATATTTTTTATAATGACTCTTCATTGCTATATTTTACTTCTCTTCTTAAAAAATTTATTCCTCCTACCCTAAATAAGAGGTTTGAAATCCCTTGATCCGAATTTCCAAAGAGCTTGAGTCTGGAATTTATTTCGCTTGCGGATTCTTTGTATATGTAAAAAGTACAATTCAAGCTTCCTTTAAATTCATAGAGTTTTTTAGAGGATGTGTCGTCAAACCACTCGGGCATATTGTAGTCAAATGATTTTTCAATAGGCTCGTCGTAAGAGTTTTTGAGATTAATATATCTTGATATCGTGAATTCTTTCAAATTCTCCAGTTCCGTGTCATCATGATCGGGTGCTAAATTCTTTATAAAAAAATCAACCATCAAACCTGCATAATCAGTGATTAACAAAGCATAGTAGGTCTGTACGAGATTACCACCGATTTCACCTTTTAATACTTTTGAAAAATTTTCTTCATTTGAGCAATAATTTTTTAATTCTTCGACAGTCTCAAATAGCTCTCCTTCTGCATCGTTTCTATACCTATTAAAAACATCAACAAGGTTATTGGGGGCGGATTCAGAATTTTCGACCAAGGCCTTAATAAACTCATAGAAATTCTGCCCTTCTTTAATGTATTTTAGAAGTGGTTCAAAAAGCACACTGTGCACAGTCTTCATAATCAACTGCAGAAAACGGGATTTTTTGTAATCTTGTAAACTAAACTTATTTGTAGAAACACATATTTCTTCGTATTCAAAACAGTTTTCGCCAAAAAACCTTCCGATATCACGCGGTAAAATCCTGAACCTTGTTTGCATATTATATCTATCTCTAAATTCCTTTGTCTTGATCTCGGTACCATTTAACATCATTAAATTGTGCACAAATACATTGTCAACCCCTGCAGAAATCATAAACCTATAGGATTCAAAATGACTTTCAAGCGTTTCCATAGGCAAAGGCAGGATTGTTTGGCCTTCAAGTTTATCATCCGGGTTATTAAACGAGTCTTTCAGCTGAATATAGGTATTGGCATCGATATTTTTTCTTTTAATGGTTTTTAATGTATCAGGATTTGTGGATTGCAGTGCCGCACGGATAGTTATTGTGCCTGGCTTTAATATATTAACAGCTTTGATAACTTTATAAGCATCCTTTCCAGTAGCAACAGTAATACTTTGCGGCCAGTTTTTCTTATCTTGAAGCGTCCGAATAAACTTACAAATCTCAATATCCCTGGGAAACATTGCAAAATTGCTATCTGTAATATGAAGTAGGGATTTTTGGGCTTTGTTTGAAATATAATCTAATTCCGCCTTTACTCGTTCAATAGAAAAAAATCTTACCTTGCTATATGTTTTATTGCCCTCATAACAATAAACACAAGAAAACGGACATCCTCTTGTAGTCTGCATCATAGGAAGAAGCTTTGTATTAAAAAACTTATCCATTGTACCATCTAGATATGGAGAAGGAATCTCTTCTAGCTTTTCATGCCTATAAAAGGGTGAATCAGATGAGACAATATCACCATTGCCAGAGAGACAAATAACTCCGTTATGCACATTTTTTTTTATTTTTTTAATTTCGCCATTTTCCTTAATATAATTGCTTACTATGTTTTCAAATGGTATCTCGCCATCACCACAAACATAATAATCTATATATGGCCTGTCTCTTAAGAATTTTCCCTGACTGCTTAAATCGTAAGAAATATTTGAACCACCCATAACTGTCAAAAGATTACTATTCTGTTTTTTAAACTTCCGCAATATCAATGATGATAATTCCAATGTCCACGGATAATTAGTTGTACCCAATATGTCTGGAAAGTTCCTATTAATTTTTTCCTCTAATTCATCGACAAATCTAAATATTTCTACACTTACTTTTTCAGCTAAAACTTTTTTTAAGTATGATGATAAAAAACTGATCGAAAGAGGAAAAACATAGTTTGATAACACCCGGTTTTCGTATACAGGATCTATCAAGTAAATGGTTACTCTCTTATTGTCAGACATAAATTCTCCTATGACAAAATCTGCTTGTGTTTAAAATAGTGCTTTTATAGAGTTAGCAAAATTTTTATAAACCCAATTGTTTTTTTAAGTATTCCGTTGATTCAACAATTTGGTCGAGAGTGGTGGAGGCTACTTGCCTGTGCATTTAGTTACTTTTTTAATCGAACCCTTGTAACAATCCTGTCGAAAAAAAAGTCTGCTTCTCCGCACAATTCCCGGCCGAGACAATACATTTTGAAGTAGGGCCATCCTTGGCCACTCACCAGCGACTGTTTGGTGAAGATAAGCCCAATGAACTCCATCATTATTATATTTTTTGTCAAAAAAAAATCTCAACCAAAGCATCTTTGCCTTATATGAGAATTAATCTTTCTTATTTCCGGATTTTTACTGATGTAATCAGCTATAAATGGCAATTTAAAATCCCTTTTACACTCTTTCATTTTCCCATATAGCTCAC
>DASCNB010000012.1:0-8645 GCA_036011265.1 Nitrospinota bacterium
AAAATACAGGACGCTTCTTCGCAATGTCTGCAATTAGTGGAAAGACAGAGCGTCCCGTTTTCTTCTACGATGCACCTGTTTAATGGCTTGGGTCGGTTATCAGCTAAGGCCTGATTTGGTTCAGGTGTATAGGAGGACATCTCCGGGTTAAACGTCAACCCCTCTGTAAAGTATGCGCTGACAGGATTCTTTTCCCTGGAATGTTCAACAATACAAGCCACTTCGCATAAGTGACAGCCTATACATCTTTCTTCAATTGGATAAACTTTTTTCATAATATTCGATTTACAGTTGACAGGGCTCATTTTTCAGGGATTTTCAATAAGGCTGGTTGCTGACATCCGACCCTTGATTCCTGATTTCATATTCCAGCCTGTGCAATGCCTAATGTTTTTAGTTCTATTTCAGAGAGGCCTACTCCTCGCAATTTAAGTCTATTACCGCGCAAACTCTCAATAGAGTTAAGTCCCATCAAACCAAGCATTTCTTTGATTTCACGTGCCCAGGAGGTAAGCAGGTTAGTAGATCGCTCTGCGGCAATATCCACCGGTAGTCTTTTGCGCAAGTCAAGTCGGTTCGTGGTAATTCCCCAAGCGCACTTTCCGCGATGGCATTGCTGGCATAAGGTACATCCGACTGCAAGCATTGCGGCCGTTCCCACATAAACCGCATCCGCACCAAGGGCAATAGCTTTTACAATATCATCAGCTCCCCTGATGCCTCCTGCCGCAATAATAGAGGCTTGGTTTCTAATTCCTTCATTTCTCAACCTTTCATCAACCTGTGCCAGCGCCATTTCTATCGGTATGCCGACATGATCTCTTATTATTCTCGGGGCCGCGCCTGTGCCCCCTCTGAATCCATCCAGCACTACAATGTCAGCCCCAGCACGTACAATACCGCTGGCGATGGCAGATACATTGTGAACCGCAGCTATTTTTACAGATACCGGTTTTTTATATTCTACAGCTTCCTTAATGGCGTAAATTAACAGCCGCAAATCTTCTATTGAATAGATATCGTGTTGCGGGGCTGGAGAGATAGCATCGCTTCCTTCAGGAATCATACGGGTTAGAGATATGTCATAAGTAACCTTTTCGCCCGGCAGATGGCCTCCAATCCCGGGTTTCGCCCCCTGTCCAATTTTTATTTCACATGCCGCTGAATTTTTTAGATACTTACTGCTGACGCCAAATCTGCCGGAAGCAACCTGTACAATCGCTTGGTCTTTAAATTCCAGGAGGTCAGGATGCAGTCCTCCTTCTCCTGTATTAAAGAATGTCCCCGTTTTCTTCGCCGCTATTGCAAGTCCCTTCTGGAAGTTAAAACTAATTGCGCCAAACGACATTGGAGCAAAAATCACAGGAACTTCCGTGGCAATATTAGGGAACAATTCTTTTATTTTTTCCCCATTTTTAATATCTTTTGAGGTCAAAGTTTCGGGTTTTCTACCGATGAAAGTTCTCAACTCCATAGGTTCCCTTAACGGGTCTATAGAAGGGTTAGTTACCTGAGACGCATCCAGGACCATTCGGTCAAAATAGCTTTTATAATCTTCATCGTTACCAAGACCGGTTAAAACTACAGCGCCGGTATCGGCCTGCTTATAAATAGAACCCCAGTGCTTAAAATCCCAATAAGCATTGGCCCGAAACTTGTTTCCCCAGTCGCGGATCTCAATACATTGTGTGGGGCACATGACCTCGCATCGTTTGCAGTTGACGCAATTAGCATCGATGTTATATATTACGTTGCGGTTGGAATCGAAGTAGGTGCAATCATAGGGACATTCCCGAACGCAAACAAGGCATCGTATACATTTATTATTATCTCTTTCCACCTTGTATTCAGGATGGCTATGAAAATAGTCTCCCTGTAGTTGCCTTCTTATTTGCAGAGTATCCCTGACACCCGGTTCTTTATAAAATTCTTGAGTCATAATTTATGAAAGAAAATTTATTCTGCCTATTATAGAATGGAGCGGTTAATATTTATTAAAATGCTGACTTTTTCAAGATAATTTCGATCATGGCCTTAAAAGCAATATTGATGCCATTTTAATAGTATTGTTTTTAAAGAGGTTTTAACTAAAAAGTTATATTAGCATATTTAATGTAATCTATCAAGTATACATATTGTATAAAAATTTTGGTAATTTCTGCTTCATAGGCATAGAAAGAATGATTTTGAACCGTAAAAGAATGAACAAATGCGAAAAACAATTTGTTTCGGGAAAATAATTTGTGGACTCAGGCAAAATATTAATGATTATGAGTTTTTCACAGAAATTGTGGAAACCCTGTGGAAAAAGCTGTTGAGATATTTCTAAATCCCTTGCCAAATGCGGTTTTCAATCAGATTGCACATTTTTTAATCTACTTAAAATATCAATAAAATCAATCCTATAGAGTAATCAATTGAATTACATAGATTTTATGACATTGGGTAAAATAAAAAGAGATTACTTTTCCACATTAGATTGCCAATGACTCAAGTAAAACAACAGTTAATCCTTGATTATCAGTTTAAGCCTGAATACAGTTTCAGCAATTTTGTAAAAACACCATCTACCGAGGTGGCGTACAATGCTGCCACGTTGGTAGTCAGCAAACCGGGGCAAAAATACAATCCTTTATGTATATACGGGGATATGGGTGTAGGAAAAACACATCTTCTAGGGGCTATAGGGCAAGAAGCCAGGTCAAGTTTCAGTAATGCAGTGATTGTATGCATCAACTCTAAATTTATTTTGGCAGAGCAGGAAAAAGCATACAATGAATTTGATGCAGTAAGGCTGGTTAAGAAATATGATGATGTCGATTTTCTAATTATAGATGATATTGACGCTATACTAAAAAAGCCTTTAATTGATGAAAAAATTTTTCATTTATATAACCACTTGATGCAAAAAGGTAAGCAGTTGATATTTTCCAGTTCCATTCCACCAAATCAACTGAAATTTACCGACCGGAACCTGAAATCACGTTTAGAATCAGGCTTGACTGTAAAAATAGAAAAGATGAATGATGATGACAAACGAAAAGTGATAAAAAGATTAGCAAAAAATGTTGAAGTATTTATTCCTAATAATGTCATTGATTACATTCTTAACTCCGCTCCGAGAGACTTTGTATCTCTTTATGACATTGTAAGTCGGGTCAACCGGCTGTCTCTTGAAACAAAGAAAAAAATCACCCTTTCCCTCATAAAAAAATCTTTAAAAGATGTTTTTTTAAAAGTTCATGAGCACTAAATCAAAATCCTATCTCTATGGCCTGTAACATCTTTTTGGCTTCTTTAAAATCAGGATCTACGGACAGCGCCTGCTGGAACATTTTTTTTGCTTTTTCAACTTCTTTATTTTCGATGCATGCCCTGCCTATGTTATACATTATATTTTCATCGTCCGCATCGACTTTCAATGCCTTTTCATATTGCTTGATGGCTCCTGCATAGTCCTTTTTTTTACGGTAGATAATTCCAAGACTATTATAAATATTGACAGTGTCAGGGCTAATCTTGATGACCTCGTTGAAAGCAGCTTCTGCCTCGCTATCCATGTTTCGCTCCAAAAAGATATTACCAGCCTTCTCAAGAAAATGTTGTGCTTTTTTTGAATCCCCTTTTTTAGAATACACATTTCCTATCATTTTATAGGCGCGAGCATGCAGATTATCTATCATTACAGCTTTACGAAACGCAACCAGGGCTTCATCATATTTCTTTTGGTTAGTTTTTATATAACCGATATTAAAGTATACTTCTGCATCCTCATGTTTTTCTAATATTTCTGTGCATAGTGATAAAGCCTTGCCATAGTCTCCTTTTTTAGTAAGGTTTGCAGCAGCACTAAAAAGATCTTCAGTCTCTTTCTCTTCTTTGTCAGTAGGACCACCCATAATGCCCAAAATTTTTTCATTCAACACTTTGTATGATATAGGCTCAATAAGAATAGCGGCTACCCCGCACCTTCCCGCGTCTATCACCATATCCTTGCTCATGGTAGGGGTCATCAGCAGAAATGGAATTTTATAAAGATTATGATCCGCAGAAACCGCTTTAAGAAATGATATTCCATTCATTCCCGGCATCTCCATTCCTGAAAGAATAACGTCAACAGGCCGTTTTTTTAAGATTTCAAAAGCTTCAACTCCATCGGAAGCCTGATCAAAGTGACAGAACCCCTGTTCACGCAACATATCTATGATGAGCAATCTGTATGAATCATTGTTGTGAACCACTATTAATGAAAGTTTATGCTTATTTTCAGTTTTCAGCAAAACCAGGCCCCCTCAACTATATAGATACTCAGCATACTATATAAATAATAAATTAATCATCTAAAAAAACAAAACATTTTTTTTGAATTTTTATAAACTTAAATAAAACCTGATAGCTGCAAATTGAATCTTCGAAGATGTTAAAAGAAGTGTCTCTCAGGCAGAGCAGGGAGAGTTATTTGGGAGCAGTAATGTTGAAGCATACCGATATAAAAATTTAATGCAATGTAGTTTTGCTTTTTTCAAGTAAATGTATCTAATTTGGGCTTTTTCTTTTTCATCTCATTTTCATCTATTTTATATTCCACCAACATGTTAACCGAATTCTCGAATTTTTTGCATAACTTTGAATCGCTCTTGTATAAAGGGGCGATTATTTTCATTTTAAAAAGTTTTTTCTTCAGTTTAGCAAAAACAATCATGTCCGCAGTTTCTTCCGAAGCTTGATCAGGTTCAAGACAATTTATAAAAAATTCACCCCATGAGTTGAGAAGTACTAAGTCAATATCAGAAAGCTTGTTTGGTGAGTTTTTAGTGCCAAAATTTACAATAACCAGGGCCTTTATGATCCTTTTCTTCGAAAGATAGTCTTCCCTCACGGGTTTATGTGAACCATCGGCTAAAAAGGCGAAAAGTTCTGTTATGACCTTTTCCATGTCCTTTTGTTTGAGATGGGAGTTTTTGCTTTCGAATATAGTCTTGCTACCGGGTTTCCAGAATTGATTAATAACCGTCCAGACAAGAACCTCAGGGAGGGATGAGAAGCTTGCAACTGGTCGTGATATGCTCCTCAGATCATGGCTTTCCGTACCGTAAAGATGAAAATCAAACAGGCGCCATTTGGGCTCTTTTCCTGACAACGTATCGAAAACGATGGTGATACATTCAGGTGGTTCTTTAGGAGTTTGTCCCGGTAAAACGAACGGAATTTTCCCGGGGTTTTTATCAAAAAACGTGAACAGTTTTCTTCCTAAAACAGTTAAATCTTCCTTTGAAATCAAATTGGATTTTATTCCTGATTGTTGCAGCCGATCCGAGACACGTTTATAGGCATTCAGCAAGAAACCACTCACTTTTTCAGATAAGAGAAATTTATTGTCTCTACCCAGAATATTTTCACTTAACAAGTTCAAATCGCTTGCACTCCAGTTCCATTGCTTTAACAAGTTGGAAATGACACTCTGCTTATCACTTAAATCAGTATCAGATTTGGAAAGTAGTTCTTTAAGGTCTTCAGAGGTTACGCCGGTTTTAAGTAAAAGCGCTGCCTGCACGATACGAATCTCGTTTTCCGGGACTCCCTTTATTAAATAATCATTTATAACTCTCTCACACATCATGACGTAAGGATCAGGGATGCGTCTATCTTTTCCCGGTTTAAGGATTAAAGTCTTTAGTTTTTCGCATAAGAGAGAATCTTCAGGGTTAAAAATGTATGACTCCAACAAGGCCATTTTAAGTAATGATTTATAGGGAGACTTGAGAAATTTACTCATATGCCATAATGCGGCTCCGTAAAATTCTTCGGGTTCGATGTGGAGAATATGACCAATATCAAGATAATCCTTCGCTTTGTCTCCAATCAGAAGAGGTAGTTCTTTTTTAAAGTCTTTAAATTTCTCTTCCGGCATGCCGGTTGGAGTAATCCACCACATGGGTCTTTTGCCCGAGATAATAATAGCTGTTCTATAAAACTCGTCTTTTAATAATTTCCCTCCCGCGGAACCCGCGCTTTCCTCATCAGTTAATCCAAACCGGTTTTCCCTGAAGTCTACAATATCCTGTAGAAAAAAATGTACTTCAATAGAGAGTTTATCCATTGCCCATTTTTCAATTATGAAAATCTTTTGATTTAATTCAGCTAATTCTTTCTCCGAAAGTTTCTTCTTATTTATTAACGCAACATAATCAAAATCTGATTTTTCGGTTTGAGCTACAGTTCCCAAGCTTCCCATCAGGGACAGCATATGTATAGTGTAATTCGTACTCTTTGTTTCTAGTAGTTTTGATTCAGGAAATAGGTGATTAAACGCTTCCAGATGCAAGCTTTGAGGGTTAAAAGAACAAATACCATGAGGGGCTGTTGACGGGCAACCTAATACATCAACCGCGCAATGTAAAAGGACGGGAGCCGCTCGAAAAAAATTTTCTTCATTTTCAGAAAAGTTGAGCGTGGCCAGGTAAACTCTGTTTACGTTATAGGCATCAAAAGCACTGCGTAGTTCTTGCATTTTAGACGCCTTATCAGCCATAAATTTTTCTTTATCCAACTATATTAGTTTTGTTAATCTACAAATACAGATCAACATAAATGAAATTATACCATAAATTTTTTCACGCCGTCGAATGGTTTAATATTTGCGAGAAGAACATATTTTGTAATATAATTTGTAGACTTACTTCTTCATAACGTGGGAGGAAACTAAAATGTCGTTGCATGAAGAAATTGAAAATATACCGATGTGTAAAAATTTCTCAGAGGAAGAGAAAAAAATGCTTGCCGGGCTGAACCACTCAATTTTGAATTTTAAAAAAGACGCTATAATAATAAAACAGGGAGAAAAATTAAGACCTGCTTACCCTTTATATATACTCATTAATGGAACTGTATTGATAAAAAAAAGCGGATACAGAAGATCGATAGCTACCCTGAAACCAGGCGCGATATTTGGAGAAATGTCTTTTTTATCAAATAAACCCCGCTCCAGTGACGTTATAGCAAATGAAGATGTTTTGGTAATAAAAATGGACAATGATTTTTTCAAAAAAATTAACCATGAATTAAAAGATAAAGTAAAAAATTATCTTATAGAGTTATTAGTAGAACGTCTTAATAACGTAAACGAATCTTTAAAAGAAGTATCAAGTGTCGCCAGAGGACTACGAATAAAAAAAGAGTATGGGGAATGAGAACTCGAGAAGCAATCTTACTATTACAATTGTCTAAAACTAATTATGTCGTTGCGAGTAATTAAAAAGCCGGCGAATGGGATTGAACCATCGACCTGCTCATTACGAGTGAGCTGCTCTACCACTGAGCTACGCCGGCCTGCATCGTTAGCCTGTTTTTAAATTAGTGGATTATAGTAAACTCATCAAGCGAAGTCAATTTTGTAGTGTATGGATGAGTTGCTGCTCATAGCATTTCATGCATCAGATCAACCCTCCTGTCTTTTAATAGGTCATTATGAGAGTTTATCTTTTTGTCTCGTGATTCCTGAGGGTTAATATCAGTAACCCATTCTTCTTCATTCTCCTCAGATCCTCTGTACAAAATCTCTCCTGAGGGAGTGACTACCTGGCTTTTGCCAATAAAGTTAAGAGTTTCTCCCTTCTTTCTATTCTCAATGCCGACCCTGTCGGCTGTTATGGCAAACAGATGGTTTTCAAGGCAGCGTGTTATCATGCTGTCTGGTCCATGAGGAAGTACCAGGTTGGACGGATGACACAGGATGTCTGCACCCTTTAAGGCAAGGACTCTTGCTACTTCCGGGAACCTCCAGTCAAAACAAATCATAATTCCAATCTTAGCGGTCCCTATATCAAACACCAGATACCCTGAATCCCCTTTATCAAAAATATTATTCTCATTTTGGAACAAGTGTGACTTTCTGTAAGTCCCTATATAACCTTTAGGGCCTACAATAACCGCTGAATTAAATAATTTCCCTTTCTTCTTTTCAGCAATACCTGAAACAATATAGATATCTCTCGCTTGAGCGGCTGAGATAAGCGTTTGAGTCGTATTGCCACCGGGAATTTCTTCTGCAAAGTTAAAAGCCTCTTTCCTGTCAATAAATTGATATCCGGTATTAAACAATTCAGGTAACACAATCAAACCGGCATCGATTTTATTAATCTGGCAAACAGCCTTTTCAATATTTTTCTCCACCTTTCCAAAAATCGGAGAGGTTTGTATAAAACCGACTTTTAAGTTTTTATCAGTCATTAAATCTGCCTTTGCATGCATTTCAATTGAAGTTCGGTGCGCAGCTCAAAAATCTCACTCGTCGCGCACTTTTAAATTGCATCAACCAGAGCTATTATGATACAAAAAAAGATTTTGTATTAAAAATTTTAATAAGCACTATTATCTTCTATAACAATCTAGCTTTCAAATCTATTGATGGAGGGAAATTCATTTGAATAAAAAACTTTTTATTCCGGGACCGGTTCATGTAAGGAAAGAGGTTCTGCAAGCAATGGCTACACCGATGATCGGGCACAGGATGCCGGAATATGCCGAATTGCATAAAAGAGTAAAGGAAAAACTTCAGAAATTACTGTTTACAAACAGGAGCGTTTACCTTTCTACATCTTCTGCTTTCGGTGTAATGGAAGGCGCGATTAGAAATTTGGTTCAAA
>DASCNB010000013.1:0-32947 GCA_036011265.1 Nitrospinota bacterium
CATTTTAGGACTAAGCAATCCAATTGCGCCCGGGATTACTCCCGGGAGTGGTCCTGGGCATCTTGGACTTTTCGGATACGATCCTCTTAAATGCAATATTGGAAGAGGGGTATTGGCGGCTCTTGGCATTGGATTTCCTCTAAGAACCTCTGACATTGCCGCACGAATTAACTTCTGTACCGCAAATAGCAAAGGGATTATTACAGATAGAAGAGCGGGACGTATCTCAACCTCTCTATGCACTCGATTAGCTAAAGATCTGAATAAGATAAAAATTAAGGGTGTAGAAATATTTGTCCGTCCGGTACGTGATCACCGGGCGTCACTAATTATCCGTGGGAAAAATTTTGGTGGAGATATCTCTGATTCCGATCCTCAAAAAGTAGGCATG
Source organism: Nitrospinota bacterium (assembly GCA_036011265.1). Taxonomy (GTDB): domain Bacteria; phylum Nitrospinota; class Nitrospinia; order CAJXCL01; family CAJXCL01; genus CAJXCL01. Next base: position 392 of record DASCNB010000013.1, read on the forward strand.
AAATCAAAACCTCTAATCGGAAAAGATATTGACTCCAAAAGGACTATTAAAATTGTTAATCAATTTGTATTAAAAGCGCAACAAATTTTATCCGTTAAAAAACCCGCAAACATGGTTTTACTACGGGGTTTCGCTAAATATCAAAGATTCCCTTCTATAAAAGAAATTTATAAATTAAATTCGGCCTGCATAGCCGTATATCCTATGTATAAAGGAGTAGCTCGCCTCGTCGGAATGGAAACACTCGAAGGAGCGGAGACTTTAGATGATGAAATCACTGTTCTTAAAAAGAATTTCAATGCTCATGATTTTTTCTTTCTCCATGTGAAGAAGACGGATAGCGCCGGCGAAGACGGAAATTTCAAGCAGAAAGTAAAAGTCATAGAGGATTTTGATAAAAAGTTGTCCAAAATATTACAGCTTAAACCGGATGTGGTTGTGATAACCGGAGACCACTCCACTCCTTCAATTTTAAAAAGCCATTCATGGCATCCTGTGCCGCTTTTAATCTATTCCAAATACTGTCGAGCTGATGCGGCTAAAAAATTTGGAGAAACTGATTGCTTAAGAGGCGGACTTGGTATCATCAATGCCACGGATATTATGACGTTGGCGATGGCAAATGCCCTCAAGCTGGAAAAATTTGGAGCATAAAGAATTAGAGGTCAGTTTTTAGCTATCAGAAGTCAGCCATTTACAATCTTTCAGAGAGGCATAAAAAAAGCCCTGTTTTTCAACAGGGCTTTTTAGTTGTTTTTTTAGATTCCCGCTTGCGAGTAATAGTCTATGCCAATTCCGGGGCAGCTTCTCCCGTTACTTTATCTTCTATTATTTCAGTCTTCGCTTTTGAAAGTTCCGCCAGCCAGAAGACAAAAATACACATAAAGGTAAATACAGTCACGATTATAGTAACATAAGTTGCCATGAATCCAACGGGTTGGCTGAATGCGTCCCGGGACATATCTCTCACTACAGCGTAAACATGCCAGTACTGTCTCACGCTTGAGCGGATAAATCCCATTAATCCCATAAGCCAAGCAAAAGAAACTGCCAGACCCATCAATATATATTGAGAAATTTGAGGCATCTCGCCCCAAACCACTTTACCTTGTGTCTTGGCTCCCTTGTACATGTAGCCGTCAATAATAGCACTTATGACGCAGAGACTTAGTGTTGTGGTTACCTGAGGCACTGACAGGCCAATCCTAATATTGGCAGGTAGAAAGTATCCGTATACTCCAAGGCCGATTATATTAACAGCGCCCATAAAAAAGAGGGCGGCCTGTAAGGCATTTCCCTGAGCCACCCATGATACAGTAGCCACTTTATTCCCACGTCTGTAAAGCAAAAAGCATAAAGCCGTAGTGGAAATCATGATGTTAACGGCTGTGTTTTTAGCAGACATAACTCCAAAATACCCGAGATAATGATGGTGAGCGCCGCCCAATGACTTCAGCTCTTTTCCGGTTAAAACCAGACTATGAGGTGTAAACCACACCAAAAAGGCCCCGATCAGCGCAATGGCCATATACTTCACATAACTCTGGTATCCCGCTATCCCTCTGATTCTTCCCATTCCCAACCACAAATAATAATTTATGCTGAGGAAGATAGCGCCAATTAACAACGCCTGTATAATAAATACCCAGGCAAAGAGACCGCCCATTAGTGAAATACCCATCTGCTGACTGTATCCGTAAACCTCTTTCATCAACCAGTATCCGGCAAAAGGAAGAGGCAACATTCCTGATACACAAATTAACATGGAGGTATATCCCATCCAGTCATAATATTCTTTTTCTTCTTTTGCCTGAGCCGCAAGATAACGATAACCAGCATAGGCGGCAACAATAGCACCACCTAACGCAATATTAGCAATAAACCTGTGCAGGTTCACAGGATTCCATAAAGGACCTCTTATGGCAGCCCAAATATTCCCTAAAAATGCGCCTGTTTCCAGATCGATACCGGAGGGGGCCATAGCAAAGGTAGCCCAGGCATTTGAAAGACACATAAGTGTTAATCCGGCCACATTCAGCATTAATCCTATACAAAGGTGAAGCCACTTGGAAAAGGGACCCTGCATGGCATTCCATCCGTAATAGTAAATGTATAGAAATAGACTTTCGGCAAAGAAACAACAAGCATAAATAAGCATCTGTGGCCCAAAAATAGACGATAAATACCTGATATAATCAGGATAGAAGGTAAGAAATAAAAAGAAGAGCAACCCTCCTAACAAAGCTGTAACGGCAAAAGCAGTAATGCTTATTTTCATGAATTCATGGGCCATCTTGTCATACTTTTTCGCCATCTCAGGATCTTTTGAGCCCACTCCGACACCTTCAATAACTATAACAAAAATAGGTACGGCAACAATAAAAGCAGCAAAATAAAGATGCAGTTGAGCTACCATCCATATTGCCTCACGACTTCTGAATGCGGTAAAGACCGGATAATCCTCTTCTTTTAGTCTTGGAGCCGGCATCCCAACAGGCTTAGCTTTTACTTCTGCCGCAACAGCGGCTTCCTTTTCCGCTGCATTGACGCTACCTGTAGTTATGCTTGTAGAGATCAACGCAACAATAAAAAGAACAATACCTACAAATAAAAATTTTGTAAAAATTTTTCTGTCCATTGCTCCTCCCTCCTTAAAAAATTGTATAAGATTTTTTCTGAAAAGCGCCTGCACGAAGATGTCAGTATTTCCATTTTGACCCCTCCCCCTTGTCATTCTGAGAGAGGCGAAGAATCTCATCGTTCGACTCAGGGTAAACTCTGTGAGAAATCTTTGACTTCCAGAATGGGAATCCACTAAGATTTCTCGTTTAACTTTAAATGTTAGCAAAAATGGACTTATCGGTCAAGCACTAACTGTTGCTTTGTTTCCTTATCCAAACAAATTCCAAGCCAAGGACTAATACAAAAATAATCCCGCCGACAGCGTACCTTGTATCTGAAATTTTAGGCTCTAATAGCAACCAGTACCAGGTGGATACATTTCTTTTTGTGCCAAAATCACCATCTGACCCATCCTGCGCATGAAACGAAATCGGTAAAAATTTACCGGTTTCAAACTGCAACTCTTTTTCATTTCCGGTTTGCATTTTTCTCTTCATTATAACTCTCCAGCGCCCGTCGTCAAAAGCGGCTTTTGTCTCGATCGGAGTCGCGTCGCCAACTACTTTTGTCTTAAATAATCCTTTTGCTTTCAGCAAAACTGTTTTCATGCCCTCTGATTCCCAGAACCACACACCTGCGGCTCTCTTTTTATCTCCACCGACAAAATATGGCTTTTTTGTGGGATCTGATGGCATTTTCAACGGAAGTTGCAAATAAAAGGCATCTCTATACTGAAGTGGATATACCTTATTGGGAGCCAGAGGACTTTTTGTAGGATCATCCCATTCAAAATAAAAGGCTACATCTTTACCATTGTGAAGGGCTTTCATATTAATATCATGGATAGTTGTCCAAAATTGACGTGGTTCTATTTGAAACTGACCGAGAAGAGGGAAGAAAAATTTTTGCGCGCTTTGCCATTTAGGATCTTCAAAATCCATAGGGATGTCCCCTTCTACTTCAGCGGCCCTTACAATTTCTTCTACTACAGGTCTTTGCTTTCTGGGGTTTAAAGATTCAATAAAATTCACCATATGCCAGGACTTTTCATTATCAAGCTGGTCCTTAAAAGAAGGCATCGGCGTTCCCATAACGCCAGTGTTGAATCTCCTATAAATATCAATTCTCCTGCTTCCACCTCTAAAATTCCATGGTTTTGTAAAGTTCGCAGGTCGAATGGGGAATTTCCAGTCATCCTGCAGCCCCGGCATTGACGGACCACTTGCCTTGCCGCTCTTACCATGGCATTTCCAACATTCCAACTTCAAAAACAATGCTTTTCCTTTCTCAATACTTTCAGGTGAAGATGCTACTTCAGGGCCAACTTCTATTTCTGGCAGTGGCTTTCCCTTCTTTGCCCACCTCGCGAATTTTTTGGCAAAGGATTTAATATACTGAGCCACGTCTGATATTTCCTGATCTGAAATTACATTGCGCCACGCCGGCATTCCTGTCCCGGGCAAGCCGTTGGAAATCGCGTCAAACAGGTTTCTGTCTGTAGGCAGCTTTCCGCTAAGTGTTGTGCGGATTTTAAATTTCCCTTTAGTAAAATCTCGCGGCCTCGGTCTTAACCGGTCAGCGGCCGGGCCATTTCCATTGCCATCCCAATTATGACACCAGACGCACCGTTTTTCATAAACGATCTTTCCGTTTTTCGCGTCTCCCGGGGGTATAGCTCTTTCAGCAGGGGCTGCTGCTTTCTCACCCTCTGACTGACCCATAATGAATGGTACTAGTAATAAGATCAGAAGAAATTTAAACCTTTTCCACTTCATAAAAAATCTCCAAATTAAATTTTAAATAAAAGATTATCCCCGTCAACTTCAGTGATAATTTATAATTATGAAAAAGTTCTTGGCGTAATCTGGGGTGGTGTATAATCATATAAAAATAGTATTACTTTCCAGATTTCCTTTTGAGTCAGTATATTTTGCCAGATCGGCATTGCAGACTGCCACGGCCAGCTTTCATCGGGCAATCCCGGCCCACCGGTGCCGATACGCCAGAATAAGAATGCTTCCTGAAGCATGGCAATTGTCCCCACATCCTGAAAGTTCGCGGGAACGGGATTTAAATTAAGAGACGTCATACCCCGACCATCTAAAAAATCGCCATGGCAGAAAAAACAATTTTTGAAGTATATAAATCCTCCTTCTTTGGCTAATTGTTTAAATTCTTCCGGATCTGACTTTTCGTATTGCCGGTAAGGGTTTTCCAATGAAACCAGGTTATGGCTTTCTCCAAATATTTTGATTGTTGTGGGAGGGGCCGGGTGAATAACCCGCAAAGCTATAGGTTCGGGAAATTTCGGGGTCATCTGATTATACCCGACAAAGCCGAATAAAAAAGGGAGCACTGCGTACATAACATATTGTCCGGTTTTAATAGACGCTTTTTTCTCCGGGTTAAATATAAAGTTTGCCATTGGCCGAATAGTTTCTTCAATTTTCTCCGCGCTTGAGGTGTAGTATAAAACAACCCCCACAAAAATAAAAAATATGTACATGTACTGTATGCTTGCAGGTAAAATATTGGAAGAAGACTCCTCAAATAAAATACCCTTAATATTGACCTCCACCATTCCAAATAACGTCACCGCTCCAAACAGCCCAATAAGCGCAGCAAATAAACCTACAGTAACAATAATACCTTTTACAAATGAATTAAGCTTCATCTTTGCCTCCGTTAAATTAAAAAAAACTAAGCTGTATTACACCGAATAAAGAAAGTGCCTAAAATAAAAAGTGATTTAAAGTGCCTAAAGTTGATGAATTTAGCTCTTCATTTTAGCTCACTTATATTGATACTAACCTTTTGGTTTTAACCCTTTAAACTTATACTTCCACTTATCCTTATCCCATCTCAAATCTTTTTCTGGATCTGTTATCGGCTTTACCGTAACATCATTTCCATCGCGATCCTGGAAAAAAGCAACAACAGAATCACGCTCTATGGCAGATAAATATATCGGAGGATTAACGGTGACAGGCATCGGACTTACTGTGTCGTTTGTACCCGGCTTGCCAAACCCTGCAACAACATAACAGGACGGGCATTCTTCCGATTCTTCTATATATTCCAGTCCGGTTGTCGCGTGCCCTTTGTAACTCGGCTCTTTAATTCTTATAGCTGCTCTATTAGTTACTCCGTCCAATACAGGCGCTCTGCCCCCAATTCTCCTATGGCACATGGGGCACTTTCCTCTTCCCGGTTCCGCTTCCGATCCAAAAATTTCTCCACCAAGCTCAATCATTTTATCAACTGTATCAATGCTTCTCAGATCAATAACAGGAGGCGGCTCTCCTATAGCTTGTGGAACCACATTAGAAGCGACAGCAAAAATCATCATCATAAAAAGTCCAAACCCTAAAAGTTTTAACAACACCATGAAATTTCTCATTTATTACAGTCTCCCTCCTTTTCCTTTTGGCAAAACATTCAGCCAGTACCAGTCTGTAAATGTATGGGTTAATCCTTTTTCATTATTGCTCCCATCCCATATAGAAAAAGCGATAGGGGAAGCTTTTCCCACTTCCAATTTAGCATCATCAGGTCCATTAGATTTAATCGGCCGTTTAATATAAACAATCCATCTGCCTCTGTCATACATAGCCTGCTGGGTAATTGAAGAATCCCCTCTGGAAGCTTCTGTTTTCCCACAGGGGTTGCAGGCATTCTTTGCGCAAGGGTTGCAGGCATTCTTGGGATTACAGGCATTCTTTGCGCAAGGGTTGCAGGCATTCTTGGGATTACAGGCATTCTTCGCGCATGGATTGCAAGCGTTTTTTGCACAAGGGTTACAGGCGTTTTTTGGATTACAAGCGTTTTTCGCGCAGGGATTCGCTTTCGCAGAGGCTCCAAAATTTTCAGCCCCTCTAAAAGTAAATTTCTTTTTAGCTTCTGAAGAATTTATATACCAGACATTGACAGGGGTTTTTTCATCTCCCATTCCAAAAAAAGGTTTTTTAGGATTATCCGTGGCAATTCCCGCCGGCATATAAAGAGCCACAGCATCGTCAAACACATCTTCATCCCCAATTATTGTCGCGGCATCTTCATCATCCAAAACGCTCATTGACGGGTCATCCCATTCCAGTAACATGGCAATCTCTTTTCCATCATTTAGGGCTCTTACTGTAACAGTGTCAATTAAGGTATTTAATGGCGGCCTGCCGGGTGCTGTCTGAGAGGTAAGGCCGAACGTAAGGGGTTTTGAAAACTGCCATGGGGAGAAATCTTCAATATCCTCAGGAAGGGTATCGGTATTCCACGCATCCAGTATCTTTCCGCGTGTAGGATCAAAAAATCTTGACCTGTCTTCTAAAGAGGCAACATAATTAGCAACCAGCCACTTCTGTTCGGTGTTTAATACATCATCTCCTATTTCCGGATCTTCAAAAGACGGCATGGGAGTCCCGGGAATGCCTGTTGAAATTCTGTGAAATATCTCCATCGGCGCATTGCCAATTCTGAAGGAATAAAATTTGCTGAAGTTTCTAGGCCAGACTCTCCCTCCCCACTCATCCTCCAGGGCCATTGTTGTGTCGCCCCTGCCCGCTTCTCCATGACAGGGAGAACACCTACTCAAGAAGAGTTTTTTTCCCTTTTTAAGGTTTTTTTCTGTTGGCGGCACCCATCCAGCCATACTGATTTTATCTTTTGCTTCTCCGCTTATCTTTGCTAATTGCTTGACATAAGCAATTACATTTTTTCTATCACCAATCGAAAGGGAAGATTTCCAGGCTGGCATAGCGGACCCGGGTAAACCATCACTCACGGTTTGATAAAGATCTCTATCCAGAGGCCGCTTTTCTTTAAAAGACGATGTTTTAAACTTAAAAAGTCCTGTCGTGAAATTTCTTGGTTTTGGATACATGTTACCGGCGTCCGGCCCTTCTCCATCACCCTTTTCACCATGACACCTCACACAGTTCGCGTCATAAATGACCTTCCCCGCAGCGGCATCGCCCGCCTTTTCGCTAAATGCTTCTCTTATCACTAATTCGCCAAAGGCAATTCCGGGTACTAATAAAACAAAAAACAATAAACCAAAGATATTTTTTTTCACAAAACCCCTCCTAACAATAAATTGTTAGATTTCAGATTTCAAATTACAGCAGTCTAAGTTCTGAAATCTATTTTGATGCTTTAATTTCTTTATTCAAATATTGGAAACGGCAAACCCTGGGCACTCTGTAACAAAAAATCTATTCCTAAAAAATAAGCCCCACATATTATGCAAGCTACTATAAAAGATAAAAACGTTTTCATAATAAATTCCTCCTATTGATTCAATTGGATTATGACAAAGACCTTAGATTCCCGTTGGAGTTTATTCCCGCGAAAGCAGGAATCTGAATGACATTTTACGCCCTCTTGTCATTCCCAAATTAATTTAGAACTCAAGTCTCCGCTGGAATACCTCAAAGGGCGAATCTTTAAGCAAAATCCAAAAAGGAAATTCCCAAACCATGATCAATTTATTTTATTTAATGGTGTGATGCCACTCCGTGATCATAAATGACTAACCACCAAAAATAGATAAGCACCAACGCATTTGTTACCCAGAAAACAATCTTTCCAATTTTATTCGCTTTTTCTTTATCCAAAACAAGAATCTCCTCATATTTGAATGATCTAAATTAATAAACCATTCATATTAAAGATGGCTAAATCCTAATAAATTTTTTCTAATTTAAAAACCCTCTTTATAAAATATTATCTCCTCTCTGTCAAGGAAAAAAAATGCATTACAAAAACTATACTCAAGGAAAATGCAGGTTTTTTTGAAATTGATTATTCACGCAATATGTGTGCCAATAACGTAAAAGAGAAGTATGTTGTCAAGTCATTTCAAATCAATTAATTCGAAAAAGTTGATTTCTTAAAAAAAATTATCTATGCGGCAAAATTGTAAAAAACAATCAACTTGTGTAAATCTCAGCTAATAAAATAAACGAAAAATGCCGATATAAATTTTAAATTTTGAAAGATTATATTTAGTTGACATTAAAGCGTTTTATATGTAATTTTAATTCAACTTAAACTTTTTTTAGTGAAATAATGAAAAAAGCTTATAAAAATCATGCTTTTTTAAAGCTTATGTCGCTGGTCGTTTTTTTTGGCATTGTTTTCCCAACAGATTCATTTGGGGATGTACAGGAAAAAGAACTCAAATTATCACTGCAAAAAGTAATTGAGATTACTCTGCAAAATAACCTGGATATTGCGGTTGAGGGAATGCATCCCAAAATAAATGAAGAGAGTATAACTTTCGAAAGCTCTTTATTTGACCCGACAATGTTTTCCGACGTATCTATAGGCAAAGATGTGACACCTTCGGCTTCAGCATTTGCCTCTCCTGATGTCACAAAAGCAGAGAATATAAATTTTTCCATTGGTTTGAAGCAAAGATTAAAAGCCGGTTCATCTTATGAATTAAAATTTGATTCTGTACGAAACATCACTAACTCCACATTTTCCGGCTTGGATCCCCAGTTTAGTTCTTCCATTGACCTTGATTTCACACAGCCACTATTAAAAGATTTTGGAACTGATTTGAATACCAGGGAAATAAAAATTGCCACGAATAATCGAGACATTTCTCAACATGAATTCAAAAGTCTGGTAATTTTGTCTATCTCTGATGTGCAAAATATTTATTGGGACCTTGTTTTTAAAAGGGACGATCTAAAAGTAAAAAAACAATCGCTGGACCTGGCTAAAGATTTGGAGAACAGAGTAAGAATTCAGGTTGACGTGGGTGTTTTAGCCCCTTTAGAAATATTGCAGGCCCAATCGGAGGTTGCTTCCCGTGAAGAAGCGGTAATTATCACTGAGAACGAAATTAAGGACCTGGAAGATCAATTAAAAACAAAATTAAATTTCCCTCCTGATGCTGAAGAGTGGAATTCAACTTTAGTGCCGGCAGATTCTCCTTCCTTTACAGCAGAAGTTTTTCAACTAGAGGAGTTTCTTAAGACAGCACATGAAAAACGACCGGAAATGGAAGCATTACGATTAGAACTGGACAATGAACAGATTGATGTTACTTATAAAGAGAATCAAATGTACCCAACGATAGATCTTGTCGCAAGTTTTGGTTTAAACGGCATAAGTGGTGACGCTGTGCCTGTCTCCAGCCAGTCTTCAGGTACAACCCAAACTACCCGTTTTGGCGGTGATTATGAAAGGTCTCTGAGCCGAACTTTAAGCGGGGATACTTATTCCTATGATATTGGATTAAAATTTGAGTATCCCATTGGCAACCGTTCTGCCAAAAGCAGTCTCACCGCATCAAAACTGGAGGTGGAAAAAACTCTCATTGAAATCAAAAATCAGGAACAGCAAATAACACTGGAAGTAAAAGAAGCAGTGAGGGAAATCCAAACCAATATAAAAAGAGTAACTGTTACAAGAGTATCAAAAAAACTGGCCGAAGAAAAAATGAGAGCCGAAGAAAAGAAATTTGAAGTAGGACTGTCAACAAGTTTTAAAGTTCTGGAATTTCAAAAAGACCTGACAGAAGAGCAAAGCAAGGAAATAAAAGCAATAATTGATTACACAAAATCCATTGTCAACTTATATAGAGTGGCTGGAATTGCTTTAGAGAAAAACAATGTAAAACTTAATTGAAAAAATATTTGAAAGGCACGGAAACAAATTCCCGCTGGAGTTTGTCCTCGTAAAAACGGGTGCGGGAATTGCAAAAACCACAGGGTTACCATTTCCGGCTTGATCGGGACTCTATCTAAATTTTCATGGCTTCAGAACACCACTTTAGTAGTACATTACCGCTATTCTTTGTCCGGCCCGTTATCTTTCTCTTCACTGATTTTATATCGCCCTGACAGCCATGCCCCAAGATCTACCATTTTACAGCGTTCAGAACAAAAAGGTATATAAGGATTATTATTAATTACAATGGTTTTTTTACATTGTGGACATTTGATAGCTTTTTCTACTGTTTCTATTAAATCAGCCATATTTTTACTCTATTCAATAAAAGTCCTGAAGTCAATATTGCCTTACAATTTAACCTGTGATATTATCTGCTCGAATTTCATCCAAACAAACCCATAGGTTTTTTAAGAATCTCCGGTATATATTATGGTCAAAGTTGCTCCTTCAATATTATCTGCTGATTTCAGCAAACTTGATACTGAGATAAAGGACGTGGAAAAGGCAGGAGCGGACTTAATCCATTTTGATGTTATGGACGGTCATTTTGTCCCCAATATTACTATCGGACCTCTCATCCTTAAGGCAGTGAGGAAATCGACGCAATTACCTCTCGATGTTCACCTTATGGTAGAAAACCCCGACAACTTTATTAAGGCGTTTGCTGATGCGGGAGCAGATATTATTACAGTCCACGTTGAAGCATGCACGGATTTACAGCGGACCGTTGAATTAATACGCAGCTGCAAAGTCTCTCCCGGTATTGTTTTGAATCCATCAACACCGTTGTCTGCCTTAGACGATATACTTGATGATGTTGACATGGTATTACTGATGTCGGTTAACCCGGGATTTGAGGGGCAATCTTTTATTCCTTCAGTTTTGCAAAAAGTAACACAATTAAAAAAAATAATTCAAAATAAAAACAATCCTATTGATATAGAGGTTGATGGTGGAGTGAAACCCAATAACGCAAAAGAAATTAGAGAAGCCGGAGTAGATATCCTTGTAGCCGGTTCAGCCGTCTTTTACAGTTCAGATTATAAAAAGAGTATAGATGCAATTCGTGAAGGCGAAAACAGCATCGTTGAAGTATAAAATTTTGATGCAGTCAAATAAAAATGAAAACGATTAATCTTGGTTTAATTGGTTTGGGAACCATTGGTACTGGCGTTGTAAAAGTGCTGAGGGAAAATTCTGCTCTGATTGAAAAACGGATCGGGGTCTCTCTTGTAATAAAGCGAATTGCTGACCTGGACATTAAGCGAGATAGAGGAGTCCCTGTAGACAAATCCACATTAACCACAGATGCTAAAAAAATTTTCAATGACGATGAAATTGATATCGTGATCGAATTAATGGGGGGTTATGAACCGGCGTTATCATTTATACTGCAGTCAATTAGCAATAAAAAGCATGTTGTAACGGCTAATAAAGCGCTTTTGGCTAAACATGGACAGGAAGTATTTGAGGCGATTAAGAAGCATGATGTGAATATCGGTTTTGAAGCTAGTGTTGGCGGTGGTATCCCTATAATTCGCTGCATAAAAGATAACCTTGCATCAAACCGTTTTGAATCTATATATGGCATTGTTAACGGCACGGGAAACTACATCCTCAGCAAAATGACTGATGAGGGAAAAAACTTTCAGGATGTTTTAGAAGAAGCCCAGGAAAAAGGGTATGCCGAAGCAGATCCCACTTTTGATATTGAAGGAATAGATTCCGCTCATAAAATAGCTATACTGGGTTCTCTCGCCTTCGGATGTCGTATTCCCATTGACAAGGTTTTTACGGAAGGCATTACTCATATTTCCCAAACAGATATTCATTTCGCGAGTGAGTTTGGATACAGGATTAAATTATTGGCTATTGCGAAAAAAGGAGACGATACTGTTGATATCAGAGTTCATCCTACAATGATTAGTAAAGATAACCCGATTTCAAATATAAATGGCGTATTGAACGCTGTCAAAGTACGGGGTAATGCTGTTGGTGAAGCTATGTTGATTGGTGAGGGAGCCGGCGCTCTACCAACCGCAAGCGCAGTATTAAGCGATGTTATGGAGATTGCCGGAGGTATAACTTACGGAAACAGATATTCCTCATTTGATGTAAGTAAGCATGCAAAATTAAAATTGCAACCAATAGATAGAATTGTCTCCAAATATTACCTCCGTTTTTTAGTGATGGATAAACCTGGTATTCTCTCTAAGCTGTCTGGTATTTTAGGGGCAAATTCTATTAGCATTGCGTCTGTAATCCAAAAAGGAAGAAGTGATTCCGATGGTGTCCCTCTGGTATTTATGACACATAAGGCGATGGAAAAAGACATCCAAAAAGCTGTCAAGGAAATCAATGAACTTAAAGTAGTTAAAGGGAAAAGTGTTTTAATTAGAATTGAAAACGGAAGTTAATTTTTTATGACGGATATGAAGCTAAATAATCTTAAATCCTGGTTTCAATGCATTAAGAGATGTGAAGGAAAGTACGATTTAAATGAAATAATTTATAGCTGTCCAAAATGCGGAAACCTTCTTGAAGTAAGACATGACATTGAAAAACTAAAAACCATTCCGGCTGAAAAATGGAAAAAACTATTTGATGACCGCTATATGTCCTCCGAGTGGCCCTATGGCAGTGCTGTTTGGGGAAAAAAGGAGATTGTCTGCCCCAATGTAGAAAACGATAATGTTGTCTCTACTTACGAAGGTGGAAGTAATTTATTTTGGGCGGAGCGACTGGGCAAGGAATTAGAGATGGGTGAACTCTGGATTAAGCAGTGCGGCTACAACCATACCGGTTCTTTTAAAGACCTGGGTATGACCGTTCTCGTTTCGATGGTAAAACAGATGATTTCAGAAGGAAAAGATATCATAGCAGTCGCTTGCGCTTCTACAGGGGATACTTCTGCGGCCTTGGCCGCTTATTGCGCGGCAGCCGGTATCCAAGCAATAGTTTTCCTTCCGAAAAATAAAATATCCACTGCTCAGCTTATTCAGCCCCTGGCTCACAATGCGCTCACCATCTCTCTCGATACCGACTTTGATGGCTGCATGAAAATTGTCCAGGAAGTCTGTTCAAAAAACAGTATCTACCTCGCTAATTCCATGAACTCGCTTAGAATCGAGGGGCAGAAAACTATCAGCATAGAAATGATGCAACAATTTAAATGGGAAGTCCCTGACGTTGTAATTGTTCCGGGAGGAAATCTTGGAAATGTTACCGCCATAGGAAAAGGATTTTCTCTGGCAAAAGAATTGGGTCTTACTGATAAGTTGCCGAAAATTGTGTGCGCGCAGGCAGAGCAGGCAAACCCGCTTTATCAGAGTTATTTAACAGGTTTTAAAGAATTTCATCCTATCAAAGCGGGAAAAACTTTAGCCAGCGCAATTCAAATCGGCAATCCTGTCAGTATAAACAAAGCTATCACAACATTAAAAAAATTCAATGGAATTGTGGAACAAGCATCCGAGGATGAACTTACCAATGCTGCCGCTAAAGCAGATAAAACAGGGCTTTTTTGCTGCCCTCACACCGGGGTCGCTTTAGCTGCATTATTTAAATTGATGAAAAAAGGAGAAATTAATAAAAAGGACAGAGTAGTAGTTGTCTCAACAGCTAATGGTTTAAAGTTCACTGACTTTAAAACAGATTATCACACAAAATCACTTAATGGTGTAGAATCAAAATATGCCAACCAGCCGGTGGAGCTGGCCCCCAAATATGGTGAAGTGCAGGATGCCATTTTGAAGAAAATAGAACAATCAAAAAATTAGACCCTTGTAACTTATCCTAGAGCTTAAGATAGCAACCTGAATCTAATGCAAATTGGCTCAAATTATGAAAAAAAATCAACATACCGATATTTTAAAAAAATTTAGATCAGGAAAGTTTTCTGAAGCCATAGATTTATGGGCAAATGAACTTAAAAAAGATGCGTTAAATGAATCAATACATCAGAGCCTGATTAAGGCAAAGGATCATTTAGAACAAATTGAGGAAGAGGATACTTCCAAAAGAGTTTTCACAGAAAAGATATCTGCTATTCAATCCTTTTTCGATATAACTCTTTCCGGAAAATTCAGGGAGTCTAAAGGAGAAAAAAGTACTGAAAGCCCCGTTTCTGGAATTAAAGAAACAGTCGATGGAGATATTATAATTTCCGATGATTTTAATCACCGAATCCAAGTTTATAATAAAGATTATGAATTAAAGATTTCTTTCGGTCAAAAAGGAAAAAACCCTGGAGAGTTTTTCTACCCCAAGGGAATAGACATTGATGCAGAAGAAAACATTTATGTTGCTGATTGTTGGAATCATCGAATTCAAAAATTCAGTAAAGATGGGAAGTTTATTTCAACTTTCGGAACCTATGGAAACGAACCCTCCCAGTTTAACGAACCAGTAAGTATTGCCGTAAATAATAATCAGATTTTGGTGGTAGACCGCTGTAACCACCGCATTCAATTTTTTGACGATACAGGAAATTACAAAGGCTCATTAGGCCATCGCGGTAGAACTATAGAAGAGAACCTGGCTGAACTGTTTGAAACACCGCATGAAAAGTTTTCAATTCCTTCCCTAGAGTATCCATCTGATATTGCTATAGACAGCAAAAAAGATATCTACATAGTAGATAGCCATAACCACCGCGTTTTAAAATTAAACTCAAATGGAAATTTCATATTAAGTTTTGGTATGCAGGGAAAGGAGCATGGAGAATTTATTTATCCGCAATCAATTGCTATTGACTATTTCGATAATATTTTTGTATCTGACCTTAATAACAATCGAGTTCAACTTTTTTCTCCAGTAGGTGAACATTGGCTTTCATTTTCTAGCAATGGAAGCAATGAGCCTCTCGACTCACCAACAATCCTATCATGCATGAAAAACAATTCTCTTTTTTGCGGTTTTGCCTTCACTCCAAAAGTTTTAATACTTAACTATAGCCAAATTTCTCAAAAAGAAAGGCATAAGATAAAGGAAAACTTAAATCAAAGTTCTGCTGATTCGTTATATTTTTCAGGTAATTTTTTTAATAGAGAACAAAGTTGGACTGAAGCAATAATAAAATACGAGGAATCACTATCCATCATTTCTGCTAATGAAGGGAATATTATTCCCAAACTTCCGCTTAACTATTTGCATGCAGCACACAAAATTCAAAAGGAAGATATCTCACTACATTTAATGAATTACTACGAAAAAGAATTATGGCGTCTAAATAATTATATCTTGGATATTTATCAAAAAAGAAAAGACGTTGCAGAGAAATTAATTGACCCAAAGCTTAAAGATGAAGGCAATGTAATTGAAGAAAAATTGACATCGGGGGAAATTGATAAAAACCTTTATGAACTAAACAACATAGAACTCGATCTTTTTCGGAAAACCAGGAAATCATTCCTTGAACTTAAACAAACTGACACTCATCAAGCGGAAGTATTTCTCCAATTAATCTCAAAAATGCTTTCAAAGCAAGATAACGACGGAATAAAAACGTTAATTCAAAAATCTTTACATGTTTTTTATCAGCATCTCAACTTGTTCAACAGTTTTTTAAACGATCTTGATAAACGGAACTCAAAATGTTTTGAAGAAATTCAAAGAGGGACAAAAGGCTCTTTTAATTTAAGGGAATTTCGGCTGGCATACGGATTAATGGAAATAGCTGAAGATTTTATTAAGTTAGCTTTTCCAATACTTAAAAGTTCTATCCATCTACTATGTCAACTTGCTTTAAAAATGAGTACCTCTAAAAGTGATTCCATTTTTGAGTTATATGCTTCCCTTACAGAAGACAAAAATATCAGAAAAATGGGTAGTGTATTGTTCAAACTTAGATATGACTTTGAGTCAATCCTTCAACTTAAGGAAAGCTTACGGGTTCTCTTCTCATATCAAAAATTGAACTCTGATGAGTTTATTTCAAAGATTTTAAACAATCGATCCTGTGACAAGGAATCACTTTTTGATAAAGATAAATTTAATTATGAAAAAGACCTGATTGAACTATTGTTTGCTGAAAAAATAGATATTGGCGAAAAAGAAAATGGCTTTAGTATTGGACTTTATTATTTTAGTAACTCTGATCTCGATTCCTTTCAGTCAAAAGTAAATTCAGGTGGTGAAGAACAATATACGGATTTATTAAACAATCTCCACAAAGCAATAGAACAATTGTTTTTAGAAAAAAAAGAGCTTGATAAACTCATTCTCAAACATGAAAAAAACTTAAAATCCATTCACCCTGGAGATCAAAAATCTCGTTTACAAATTATTAACGAATATAATCTCGTTATGGCTCAATCAGCCTTTGGAAATAAACTCATATTAGAACACTTTTTTCTGTACAGAATAATTAACTTCAAACGCTGCGTGTATCTATTGATGGTTTCTGAATTAAAAAGAAGGTCAAAAGATGAAAAGGGCGTAGAAGAAATCTTTTGCAAAATAAATAATTATCTAGATGATGTTTTTAAAATATTGGATGGGTTAATAAAAGACATTAAAGATAATTTTGCTTCTCTCATGTCATGGCAAAATAATTCAAAGAATATGATCAAATCTCCTTCTGAGATGGACAGGGCAAAAGAGATAGACGCAAACAACAAACTCTTTCAATTATGCAAAGACATGCACCTTCTTCACCTGCATAAAAGCGAATATGCATCAATAGTAAATATACAGGGAAAAACTAAGAAATATCTAACTCAAAAAAAACCTAAAATCAAACCGACAGGAGTCTCTAATAACTTTAAATTTTACATGGACCTACAGTTCGGTTCTTTAGGAAAAAACAATGGACAATTTAATAACCCATCATATATGTGCAGTAATAAAAATGGTGACATTTTCATAACAGATGCATCCAACCATAGAGTACAAAAATTTACTTCTGATGGAAATCACGCTTTAACTATTGGCAATTATGGAGCATCCCAGGGATTCTTTAATGAACCTAACGGGATATTATGCGATCAAAATAATGATCTATATATATGCGATGTATTTAACCACCGCATTCAAAAATTTAATTCAAATGGAAACTTTATTAATTCGTGGGGAATATATGGTCACCAACATGAAAGTTTTAACATGCCTGCTGGAATTTGTCAGGATGATGAAGGTTATATATATGTAACTGAATTGGCAAACCATCGCGTTCAAAAATTTGATCCTAACGGCCTGTTTATTCTATCATTTGGAAAACAGGGAAAGAATAATGGGGAGTTTATGAGCCCTGTCGCAATATCTCATTCCAAAGACAAGATTATTGTCGGTGAATTCACATCTGATCGGATTCAAATATTTGACAAAAATGGCACCTTTGTAAAATCATTTAATTGTTCTAAAGAGAGATCTGCTAAATTGCATGGAACCTCTAATATCGTTGTAAATCAACAAGGGCATATTTTCATTAGTGAATATTGGAACAACACAATATATGTACTATCAGATGATTTCAGTTTAATTACTTCACTAAGCTTATCTGACAACTCTGAAATACTTTTAGATGGTCCTGTAGGAATATCGTTTTTCAATAATTATGTATACGTTTGCAATCGTATTAATCACAGTATTATTCGATTTCGCTACTGATCCCCTATTCTAATTTTACATAAATTATTTATGTTTAGAGTTTAAAAAATCCCTTGCATCCCTTCTTTCCGGATACTTTCGAACACAATTCAACAATATTTTTTTTGCCTTATCTTTGTTTCCATTTAATAAATTTATTTCTCCCAATCTTGTCAAACATCCTTGAGGATTATGGTTTACTTCTAATAATTTGTTAAATATCCTTTCTCCCACACTTAAATAATCATGCCTGATCTTTTTGGGCAGGTAATTCATGATATCCTCTTCACCTTTTAAAAATAACCCAAAATTGTACAATTCTTTTTTTTCACTTTCAGGTAAATCAAAGTTTAGATACTCGTTGATGACACTTTTAGTGATTTTTAAATATTGATCAGAATGTATGGTCAATTCTCTAAAAATTACTATAAGTTTAAAAAAATTGCTCCTTATAGATAAGTCATTAAAATCATCCTTACTAGCATTGAAGAAATCTTGAAGATTAAAAAGCAAATCCATGACCTTGTCTTTTTTTTTGTCCATCATTAACTCGTTAAGCTTTTGGTAATAATAGAAAAAAATTTCATCGACGAGAAATCTTTTTAAAAAAATATTTGAATCAAGGTATGCCTCAAGAAGGGTTTTGTGATTTACGTGTTGTTTTATTAGATTTTCAAAATCATTCAAATTGTTTAACATTTGCTCCGCAATTTTTTTATCTTCATTTGTTATAATTTTATAGAACACAATGCTGCCATCATAAACTGAATAATTCAGACCAAATATCTGTTTTAAAGCTAATATTACTCCTACACTGCCCCTGCATGGGCCTATCCCTCTACTTCTAAAAGCCATCAATTGAAATATATCGTTTACTTTCCACCATTCCTCGGCATCATGTCCCAAAATTATGCCTCCTTCTTTAATTGTTCTCAAGCTGGTCAAAAGATCAAAGATAAAACTCCAGTAGCTATGATCAGAGTCAATAAATATAAAGTCAAAATAATTATTTTTAAATCTCCTTAGTATTTTTTTTGAATCCCCCCTATACATTTGAATTAATTTATTGTATTTCAATGTCTTCATATTGTTTGTAAAAATATTAAATATTTCTTTATTTTTCCAAAGGTCAACACAATATAGGGTTCCAGACATTTTTTCGAGATAGGAACATATTAAAGCGGTAGAGAAGCCTTTCCAACTTCCTATTTCCAAACCTTTAATTCCGGATTTATTTTTTGTCAAATTTTTAAATACAAATCTAATGGCCTCAACATCTTCATCAGAAAGCCAAAACCCAAGATCTAACTTTTTCATCATATATCATCCCTTAAAACATTTGTTACCGGCAAGATTTCTTTCTATTAAATTAAACCGATAAAATAATTTATTCCAGACAATACTAAGTGCCAATGTATCAAGCTGCGGTTATTCCTCTATCATCAGAGTCTTGTTTAAAAAAAACCGGGGTTTAATGCTATCCCAAAAAAGTTGACCATTTCTTAGCCATGCATATTAGACAATTCCCTGAAAGATGCTTATTCAAATTTCTTTGCTTAACCATCAAAACTATCCTATGGTGATTATTGATGATTTATGGCATTGCCATTTAGTTAAAATGATTCTAAGTAATTTATACAAATTCTTCAATGAAAATTGGAATTTTGAAATATTATTGACTCCTGATTTTTTCCAATTTATTTAAGGGGATGCATTATAATTTCTATATCTGAATTTAAGTAGTTGAATCTTAACTTTCTTATCTTCGGCACTTATGCTAATATTTTTTTAATATCTCTATTCATAAAATAATTTAAATTTCTAAATGGCATCTATTGTATTAGTCAACCCTCCTGTATCTCTTGAAGAAAGGTATGGCCGTCTTTCTGGAGCCGGCAGTACACTTCCTTCTATAGGACTGCTTGGTCTCGCTGCAGTTGTTAGAAAAGCTGGACACAGGGTAAAAATTGTTGAAGCTGCCGCGTCTAATATCTCTTATGATGAATCTTTGCAGCAAGTTCTTGACTTTAAGCCAAATCTTGTGGGGTTTACTGCTGTCACTTCTTCCATATATAAGGCCGCCAAACTTTCTAAAATGATTAAAGAAAAAAATCCAGAAATTAAAGTGATTATCGGCGGACCTCATGTTACAGCGGTTCCGGAAGAAACAATGTCAAGGTTTCCTGAGTTTGACATTGCTGCTATAGGAGAAGGGGAAGAGGTACTTAAAAACATTATTTCCTCTTCAGAAAACAATGGCAGACTCAATAACGTACATGGCATTTTATTTCGTAAAAACAACAACCTCGTCAAAACAGAACTGCATCCTTTAATAAAAAACCTTGATGAACTGCCATTTCCCGCGTGGGATTTGATTGATAATTTCCCATGGGGATTTAAACCGGCTTCCTTTAAATGTAAACGGCTGCCTGCCACTTATATTATTTCAGCAAGGGGTTGTCCGCATCTTTGCATCTTTTGTGATACCTCCGTATTCAGCAGGCAGTATAGAGCGTTTAGCGCGGAATATATGATTGAAATGATCAAGGTATTAAAAACCGATTACGGAATTAGAGAAATTTTATTTGAAGATGACACATTCATTATTTTTAAAAAAAGGTTAATTCAGCTATGCGAGACTCTTATTAAAGAAAAAATTGACATAACTTGGTCATGCAATGGGCGAGCTAACGCGGTAAAGCCTGATATATTAAAATTAATGAAAAAGGCCGGCTGCTGGCAAATTTCTTACGGAATTGAAAGCGGTGATCCGGAAATTTTAGAATTTTCAAGAAAACGAATTAAAGTCGAACAGATGACACAGGCACTTGAATGGTCTCATGAAGCGGGTATTTTAACAAAAGGATTTTTTATCTTAGGATTTCCTAATGAGACAGAAGAGACTCTAAAGAGAACCATTGATTATGCAAAAAACAGTTGTCTTGATGACGTAAGTGTCAGCAAGATGACACCTTTTCCTGGTTCTGAGATGTACCGGATAGGAGAAAAATACGGCCACATAAATAAAGACTGGGAAAAAATGAATTTACTGGATGCGGTTTTTGTTCCATTTAAATTGTCAAAGGAAAAACTGGACATGTATCAAAATAAATTCTTAAAAGAGTTTTATCTCAGGCCAGTGATTATTAAAACATATCTTTTGCGGTTAATAAAAAACCCGGGCAATATTAAAGGAATTCTTGCCGGTTTTAAGGCTTTTCTAAACACTGTTTTTAGTTTTCAAATACAGACACAAAGAATCTCGTGGCTAAAAAAAGATTACTCATAAATAAATGGATTTTCGCCTTTTCCCTTCTTCTTTTAATTTTCATTTTGTTTTTTTCACCTTTTTGCCTGACTATCATAGGAAAGCTTTTAATAAAAAGCGATCCGCTAAGCAAATCTGATATTATCATTGTGCTAGCAGGGGAACAAGGTGAACGGGTTCAATATGGGGTTGAACTTTACAAACAGGGTTACGCGGACAAGATTTTATTCTCCGGCGGCTCTATTGTAGGTTTCCCCGGCGGAGAAAAAATTACCTGGGCTGGTCTAATGAAAGATTATGCAATACAGTTAGGCGTCCCGGAAACCGCGATAATTCTCCAGAATGAATCAAGAAGCACGCAAGAGGACGCCTTGTTCTCTTTTAGATTGCTGCAAGACCAAAGGTTTTCATCGATGATCCTTGTTACCTCGCCATATCACAGCAGACGAGCTTATTTATTATTTAAGAAAATTTTAAAAGGTATTGAGATTCATTCTGCCCCGGTTGCAAATAGCTGGTATGATGCTCATTCCTGGTGGAAAAGCTTCAAAGGCCGCTATCAAGTTGTTCGCGAATATTTTGCCTACCTCTGGTATTTTTTGGAAGGCGAATCATGAAAAATTGAGTATCTAAGATAACTATTCAGGGATCATTATTTTATTTTTTTCTTCTTTTTATCTTTCTCCTCAGCAACATAAGTAAATAACTCAGCCTTAAAAGGTGGGGTTATTTACGTTAATTTTAAAATAATATAAACTTCAGTTTAGATAAAAATTTTCTCATCACCATGATCTTGTCAGGCGATAAAACGTAAATTTTCCAAATTCTCCAGGGAGTTAAATAAAATTTCCTGTAAGCCATTCGTTGAAGTTTGAGTAACTCTTTTGATGAAACACAACTCTGATTTAAATTTACTGATTCAGCGTTGAAGTTTTCAAAATCATCAGGATCGAGATTTCTGTCATAACTTTTAATACATTTCCATAAATCTGTTCCGGGATTTGGAATTACAAAAGAAAATATTGCTGTAGTGAGGTCCAAACTACATGCAAAATTAATTGTATCAGATATTTCTTCCCTTGTTTCTGTTGGAAAACCAAGCATGAAAAAACCGCCGGTACTGATTTTTGAAGAACTTAATTTTTTTGTAACAACTTTTATTTCATTGATATCCGACTTCTTATTAATCATTTTGATAATTCTTTCCGATCCACTCTCAATTCCAAGCGCAATACGATAGACACCGGCTTTTTTCATTTTATGAATTAGCTCTTCATCAATAAAGTCAGTTCGAATCCCATTTGGAAAGGCAATTCTAATATTCATTCCGCTGTCATAAATTAAATCAAAAATCCTTTTTGCCCTCTGGATGTCAATATTAAAGGAGTCATCCAAAAAATGAAATTCCTCGACATTATACTCTTTATATAAAAACTCAATTTCTCTCAAAACCCGTTCAGCAGACATGTATCTGATTTTTTTTCCAAAAATATTGTGGCAATACACGCATTCAAACGGGCACCCGCGTGACGTAAATATCGGCAAAAATCTTTTGCTGCTTGGCAAATAGTCGTGGGAGGAAGAAAAATGAAAATAATCTTCAACGGTCACAAGTCCGTAATCCAGTTTCAAACTATTTAAATCTTCGATTGGCTCCCTGGGACGATTTTTAATTGTTTTGCTCTTGTCTCTATAGGCAATTCCATTTACTTTATCAAACGAACCACTATATTTAAAAGCATCCATCAACTCACAAACGGTATTTTCTCCCTCACCGATGACTAAGATGTCTACATTATTATCTTTTAAAATCAATTCAGGTTCGGCCTCACAATGAGGTCCGCCAAAAATAACCGTTAAATTCGGGTCAACGCTTTTAACATCTTTCGCAATTTGATGAGCCGACTTGCTTTCAATTGTTAAGAGACCTATCCCAACAACATCCGGCTTAAATTTTTCAATTGTTTCATTTAAACGCGCATACGGATTTTTTTTCAGACGAAGGTCCAAAATTTTTACTTTATTATCCTTCTTTTTTAAAGCAGAACCGAGATACATCAGCCCTAAAGGGAGAACGCTGGAAATATTTTTCGATGGGGGTCTAATTAATAATATGCGGTTTGACATTTGATCTATGATGCAAAAGGAGGTTTTTTGAAATCGGTTGTATTTATTAAAACACGAAGAACAGTAAAGTTTTTTTATGAAAGATTACCACAGCACGGCAAGTTGCCGCAACCAAAAGGGCTACCGCCCAATCTGCTAACAAAAATTGCGCTAAAAAAATATAATTTATAAGTTTGAAATACAGGATGAGGGGTAAAATCACAGAAAATGGAGGCTTATCTTCCATAGCTTTTGGCATACTTCCGTGGTTAAATATTTTTTCTTTGTGACTTTGTGGCATGTTCTTCTGGTTGCTGCTTTACCGCGCTATGATATAATTTATTTAATTAATGTTTGTGAATAATTTACATGAGAACAAAAAATGTCTGAGGAGAATACTATAATATTAGTTGTCGATATGTTGAAGGGATTTCTTGAAAAAGGAAATCTTTTTTGCGGGAAAGAAGCGCGCAAAATCATACCTCATGTAGTTGAGTTACTTAAATCAAGCAAAAGAAAAAAAATCTTTTTTATCTGTGACAGTCATGATGAAAATGACAGGGAATTTAAAATGTTTCCGCCCCATTGCATTAAGGGCACTGAAGAATCAAAAGTCATCGATGAGTTAACTTCTTTTAAAGGAGAAACAATTCCAAAAAGAAGTTACAGTGGTTTTTTCAATACTAACCTCGAAAAACGACTATTGGAAACCGCCCATGACAAAGTAATTGTCGTTGGTGTTTGTACCGATATATGTGTTCTACATACAGTGGCCGACTTGAGAAGCAGGGACTATAAAGTGGAGGTCCCGAAAAAGTGTGTCTCTTCCTATGACCGGGCAGCTCACAAGTTTGCTTTAAAACATATTGAAAAAATATTAGGCGCCACAATCACTTAAACCTTATTTCGTTCTTATTAAAATATCCATTCCTCATTTCGCAATCTAACACCTTATTTTCATAAAAGGCCGGAGTAAATCTTTTCCATGTAGTTTTGATATTAATTAATACTAAACCCCCTCCATCTCTTCTTGGGGGCTTTCTTATGATTTCGCTGAGCAAAGGGAATCGTCTACACTAAAATGCTGATAAAAGTATTTTTTTAGGTAGTGGCATTGCTTTTTTTTTTGAAAGTAGCGTGAGCATGTTTGTCCATAAACTTATTTGAACTGATACATGCATTATGGATATAATTCATCTGATAAATGGATTCTAAATTTTTGTAAATGGAAAATATCGAATTAAGTTTTTTAAGGATTACCCTATTTGAGCCAAATCAATTTGCAGGAATTTAGCGTAGAAAGGAGATTGGACTATGGGAAAAGTAATAATTTTAATGTTGATTTTTATTATATTTGTTTTGACTCTTTCTAAATCGGCTGATGCCATCCCTGCTTTTGCCCGTAAGTATGAGCTAAGCTGCGAGACCTGTCATGTGGCCTTTCCACGGCTGAATAGTTTTGGTGAGCAATTTGCCGCAGATAACTTTCGGCTTGATGATTGGAAAGAAACGGGCACGATAAACACCGGTGATGATCGACTGGCTCTGCCGGACTCTGCACCCATAGCATTTCGAGCCCAGGCATATATGCAGGCACGAGAGGGAGAAGAGGTGGATCCGATTACAGGACCAACAGGAAACGAATCCAACTTCGATTTTCAATCCCCCTACTTAATAAAACTTTTAGCCGGGGCGCCTTTATCGGATCATCTTACTTTTTATTTTTACGCTATATATGCTGAAAAAGGGGGAAATGGTGATGTTGTTGTTGAGGACGCCTGGTTTAGACATGATGATCTCTTTGGTACCGGTATCGGTATGATGCTGGGTCAATTCCAGGTGTCGGATTTGATGTTTTTACGTGAGACCCGTCTTAATTTTCAGGATTTCATGGTTTATCGTATGGCAGGAATAACTTATGATCGTGGCCTGTTGTTTGACCGTGATTTTGGGCTTTTTGATTTATCTATCGGCGCTGTTAATGGTAATGGTGTTTCAGCGAACTTTGATATAAACAGCCCTGGTTTTCGCAGACCTGACAACATGTTTGACAATGATTCAGATAAGTCTATTTTTGGCCGGGTAGGAACTGAACTGGGAGGAGTGTCCGCAGGTTTTTTCGGCCTTACAGGAGATCAAAAGAATGCTACCGGTACCGCTGGTAGTGATACAGGAGACAGGGATACAGATAAATTAATATTGGGATTTGATTTATCAGGAGATTATAATGAAAAAATATACTGGTATTTTCAAGGTCTCTGGAACCGGTGGGATGGATTTTTAGATGAAAATCGTGAATATGATTGGTTCGGGGGGTTTGCCGGAGTTGATTATATACATAATGATTTTTGGGCATTTTCTCTTTTATATAACTTTGCCGATGCCAACGATTTTGACGGAACCGGTACTGTATATGAGGGCATTGACATCAATACAATAACTGCTGGTGTTTCTTATTATTTTATGAGAAACATGAAAGTTGTTTTGGAAGGTAATCTCGATTTAATAGAAAAGGATAACGACACAGATTTTGTTGGACATGAATCTAAAGAAAGTTACGTTTTGCTTGGTTTTGATGCTGCTTTTTAAGTTTGATGATATATCAGGTTCAAGGTTCTGGCATGGAAATACAGCGGACAAATAAGCAAGTACCTTTCTTGAAACAAGTTTTTCCTAAATCCCGTCTAACCAGGGCCATTATTGTGTAATTTTTCCCATTTTAGATTTCAGATTGTGAATTTTGGATTTATAATTGAAGCTCCCCGTAGCAAGCTACCGGGAATCTTCACAATTTTACCATGATGGTAAAATTGGATGGCTTTTAAAGAGCCACCCGATGGGTTGAGACCATGGAGATTCGAAATCAATGTAGAGTATTATTTCATTTTAAGTTCGCTCGCTAAACACTTTCAACATTCCGTCGGGGGAATAGGTTTATATTGAAACTTTTTTCTGTTTATGCTATAGATAAAAACCATAGATTAAAAACTGTTTTTAATTTAATTATTTTGAGTTTTTTTATATGTTTACTAAAACCTGCCACAATCAAAACCCGGTAGTATCTCTTTTCCTGTTCCCTCTTTTTCTCGTCTCGATAAATAGCGCCCTGGGTTTGCCTTTGCTTTCAATGGTTATGGGAAACTCCCATGAGGCATATCTAACTTACGAACATGGCAAAATTCATTTAAACTTTTGTCACCATGAAAACAATAATACTAGTGGCGTGGCAGCACGTAACTTGCATGAACATGAACACGCTTGTTCGTATAACGATTATGCTATTTTTTCTTCAGGGCAAAGCAGCCATGTAGACCATGAATTCCATATTTCTTCTCTTATTCAACAAAACATTGCGACAGTAAAAACATACAAGGTTCTTGAAATCTCAACTCCTCGTGTTGCAATCGACTGGTCGACGTCAGAATATTTTTATCCGGCATCCATAAAACACTTTCCACAAACCTTTTCGGAAATCAATTCCACTCTTTTTTCTCTACGTAAAGTTGTTCTTCTCATTTGATACTTTTATAGTCTCCATTCAAAAACTCTTAGTCAGGATTACAGGATAAACAAGATTTTTTAAAAGTCTCGCTTTACTCACCTTTTTACTCCATATAAGAAATCCAGCTCATCCTGTCAAAAGATTCTTTTAACTGATCTATCATCACATTTCACAAAAAATATATTTTGGAGCATTTATGCATGTAAAAATCAAATTAATTATAAGGCTTACCCTGCTTGTAGGACTGATTGGCTGTGCTTCCAAAGGTTCGAACTTGGCCAAGTCTAACCTTAGTTCGGGTGATGTGGCATCTTCTCATTCTCTAGCAGAACCGGAGAATGTCTTGCAAGAACCACTTGAAATAAAAGAACCCACTGGCTCAGTTACGCTGCGGGAAGCTATTGCGCTGGTTCTGGTTAAAAATCCGGAATTGCCAGCCTTTTCATGGGAGATTAGAGCGCGTGAGGCAAGGATGCTCCAAGCCGGACTTTTGCCTAATCCGGAGATAACATCGGAGTTTCAAAATATAGGCGGATCGGGAACTTATAATGGAACGAACAGGGCCGAATCCACCATACAGCTAAGCCAATTGATAGAACTCGGCGGAAAGCGTTCAAAAAGAAAACGTGTTTCTTTTGTCTCTCGTGATCTTGCATGGTGGGATTATGAGACGAAACGTCTTGATGTTCTCACTAACGCCACAAAATCTTTTATTGATGTTCTTGCCGCACAAGAACGCTTATTCTTAAACAAAGAATTAGTGCATCTTGCGGAACAGGTATTTGACACAGTTTTAGAACGGGTCAAAGCAGGGAAGGTATCCCCTGTAGAAAAAATAAAGGCCGGGGTAGCCTTGTCCATGACTCGAATTAAATGGGAACGGGCCAAACGAGATATGGAATCAACCTTAAAACGTCTGGCTGCTGCCTGGGGCAGTTCATCACCTGTTTTTAAAAAAGCTCAAGGCAATCTTTACAATATTCCTTCCATACAGCCTTTAGAACAGTTAGTTGATTCTATTTCAAAAAACCCTGATATAGCCCGATGGGCTGCTGAGATGGAAAAGCGACGGGCTGCTGTGGAATTTGAGGATTCAAAAAAAATTTCCAATCTTACATTGAGTGGAGGGATTAGACATTTTAATGACACATCAGACAACGCCTTTATATTAGGAGTTTCTATCCCCATTCCTCTTTTTAACCGTAACCAAGGAAGTTCGATGGAAGCAAGGCACAAGCTTGCCAAAGCTGAAAAAGAGCAGAACGCTTCTGAGTTGCGTGTTCGTACTTCGCTGGTTACAGCTTATCAATCGCTTTCCACAATTCAGACGGAAGCAATGACATTGAAAAACGACATATTGCCAAGCGCGGGGAAGGCATTTGATGCCGTGAAAGAAGGCTTTCGGTTTGGTAAATTCAGTTTTTTGAATGTTCTGGATTCTCAGCGTACTCTTTTTGAAGCAAAAAGCCAGTATATAGAGGCTCTTACAGTCTTTCATAAGGCTGTAGCCGATATGGAACGTTTGACAGGAAAAGGAGTGGAAGAAATTAAAAATACCAAAGAACCGGAATTAAAAGGAGACCTTCAATGAAAATCACAAAGCGGCAAGGCGCCGCCGCCAATAATGACCAACAAGATCAATGGCCTGCCGAAAAAACTTTCTCAAAAAAGAACGTTTTACACGCTAATATCATAAAACTATTGCTGGTTGCGGGTGTTCTTATAGGGGGTACCGTCCTGGCATTAAACATTGCAGGTTTAGACACTACCTCTATGGATACAAACTCTCATGGAGAACCCAGCAAACAAGCCGGAGATGCCGAAACAGCTAAAGGCCCACATAGGGGAAAATTGCTTTCAAAGAAAGATTTCCAACTCGAAGTCACAATTTATGAACCGGATATACCGCCGGAATTCAGGATATATCCATTCAATAATGGAAAACCGATTAATCCTGATGACGTTGAGCTGACGATAGAGCTACACAGACTTTGGAGAACGGACGTCATTCAATTCAAAAAGGAGCGAGATTATCTTCTAGGTAATAAGGTTGTTGAAGAACCCCACTCTTTTGACGTCATAGTAATCGCAGAATGGAAAGGCCACAACTATAAATGGGAATACTCCTCATTTGAAGGACGAGCGGAACTTACTGATGACGCCATAAAAAGAGCCGGAATTGTTATAGAGACAGCCGGCCCTGTAATAATGGATAACATCATAAAACTCACAGGAGAAATAGATTTTAATGCCGATAAAGTGGCACACGTTGTTCCCCGGTTTACAGGAGTCGTAAGAGAGGTGAAAAAAGATGAAGGAGATTATATCAAGAAAGGCGAAATTGTGGCCATCCTGGAAAGCCGTGAACTGGCTGACGCAAAATCCAATTATCTCAATGATGTGAAACTGGTAAGCCTTGCCAAGGTTGAGCTTGAGAGGGAAAAGATAATATTTAAAAATACAACTTTGATGCTTGATCTATTGAAAAAGGGCACGAGTCTGGATGACCTGCAAAATCAATTAAAAAACTCGATTATCGGCGAAAGCAGGGCACAACTTATACCGGCTTATGCAAAACTGAATTTTGCAAAAGCAACTTATCATCGTGAGAAGGACCTGTTTGAAAAAGAGATATCTCCTGAATCAGATTACCTGTTGGCTCTGGAGGGATACAAAAGCGCCGAGGCCAAATACATTGCCCTGATTGAAAAAACATCTTATCAGGCCAGATGGGCTTTACTTCAAAAAGAAAAGACCGCAGATACTGCTGACCTTAATCTACAAACTGCAACCCAAAAACTTTTGGCTCTCGGCCTTTCACAGTCTGAAATAAAAAAAATATCCATTAATCAGAAGCTTACAAGGTATGAAATAAGGTCTCCTATAAAAGGAACTGTGATTGAAAAGCATATTACTATCGGCGAAGCGGTTAAAAAGGATGATAATATCTATGTCCTTGCCGATCTCTCCGACGTATGGGGAAAAATTACTATTCCTTCAAAAGATTTGCAAAGCGTAAAAGAAGGGCAGCGGGTTTCTGTAAAGTCGGAAAAAACAGGTCTGAAAGCTAATGGAGTTCTCGCTCACATACACGCCGCAATGGATGAAAAGACCCAATCTGTAACAGGCAAGGTAGTCATTCCTAACAAGGAAAAGAAATGGAGACCGGGCCAGTTCATTGCAGTTGAAATAGTTAAAGAAGAAAGTCATCTGCCGGTGGCCGTATCATCTGAAGCAATCCAAACTTTTCGGGATTGGTCTGTTGTCTTTGTGAAATATGGGAATCTGTTTGAAGTTCGTCCACTGGAATTAGGACGAAACAACGGTCAATGGGTAGAGATACTGGAAGGGCTTGCTCCGGGTGAAAAATACGCTGCTCACAATAGCTTTGTACTTAAAGCCGAAGTCGGCAAGGAAGGGGCCACTCATGATCATTGAGAAATGAAGGGTGCAGTTATCAGGAGGCAGGATGAAATTTGAAGACTTAGATGTCTGGAAAAGAGCGGCAAGGCTGAGCACTGATATTTAGAAGGAATTAGCTCCTCTCAAGGATTTTGGATTCAAAGATCAAATGACGCGTTCAGGTTTGTCTATCCCAAGTAATATAGCTGAGGGTGTCGAGAGAGGATCAAATAAGGAATGTGTCCGATTTTTGCAATATGCTAAAGGCTCATGCGGCGAGTTGCGCACTCAAATTTATATTGGAATAGAAATAGGTTATATCTCTGATGAAACCGGCAAGCAGTGGATCAAAGAAACAAGAGAGCTGTCAGCTATGTTGGTCGGATTAATCAGATCAAAGAGAAAAACGTAATCATTGAAAGGAAGCAAGGACAAGCAACTGACAACTGCCCCCTGACAACTGATAACTAATACGAAAGGAATTTGCTATGCTTGAAAAAACACTAAAATTCTCTATTCGCCAGAGGCTGCTTGTTCTGGTAGTCACCATAGCAATGGCTGTCCTGGGTATTTATAATTTTCAAAGACTTCCTATTGACGCGGTTCCCGATATTACCAATATTCAGGTTCAAATCAATACGGAAGCAACAGGGTTTTCGCCTCTTGAAATAGAACAGAGAATTACTTTTCCCGTTGAGACTGCCATGGCAGGTATTCCAAACCTGGAAGAAACCCGCTCTATTTCCCGTTATGGTCTCTCACAAGTAACCATTGTTTTCCATGATGGAACGGATATTTACTTTGCCCGTCAACTGGTTAACGAACGTATCCAGGGAGTAAAAGGGAAACTGCCGCCAGGGATAGAACCAACCATGGGGCCGGTTGCAACCGGTTTAGGTGAGATTTTTATGTGGACAGTAGACGCCGAACCAGGGGCGTTAAAACCTGATGGCACACTCTACACTCCCATTGATTTCCGCACTATCCAAGATTGGATTGTCCGCCCGCAATTACTTAATATTCCGGGTGTGGCTGATGTTAACACTCTTGGGGGATATACCAAACAGTTTCATGTAACGCCCCACCCGGAAAAACTGATGGCATATAGCATGACTTTCCGTGACGTATTGGAAGCGCTAGTAAAAAATCATTCCAATGTGGGAGCAGGATATATTGAACATAACGGAGAACAATATTTGATTCGCTCACCCGGCCAGGTAACGAATATGGAAGAAATAGGCCAGATTACTATTGGAAACCATGGAGGAACGCCTATTTATATTAAAGACGTTGCAAGCGTCTCACTGGGGAAAGAGCTTCGGACGGGAGCGGCGACAATGAATGGCAAAGAGGTTGTCCTTGGAACTGTCTTTATGCTTATGGGAGAAAACAGCAGGAGCGTATCCCTACGGGTGGCGGAAAAAATGAAAGAAATTAACAAAACTCTCCCTGAAGGAATAGTGGCTAAAACTGTATATGATAGGACAAACCTGGTGAATGCCACCATCAAAACAGTAAGAAATAACCTTTTCGAAGGGGCTGTTCTGGTTATAACAATACTTTTCCTGTTTCTTGGAAATATTCGGGCCGCCCTTCTGACCGCATTGATTATTCCTCTCTCTATGTTGTTCACCCTTACTGGTATGGTGAGCAACAAAGTAAGCGGAAACCTCCTGAGCCTGGGCGCTATTGATTTTGGCATTATTGTGGATGGCGCCGTTATCATCGTTGAAAACTGTATTCGCCGTATGGGGGAGGAACAACACCGTCTTGGCAGGATCATGAAAAAGGAAGAACGATTAGAAATTGTTTTTGAGTCATCGAATGAAGTTTTGCGCCCCAGTATTTTCGGTGTTTTCATAATTATGGTTGTATATCTACCTATATTGAGCCTTACGGGAATCGAAGGAAAAATGTTTTTTCCCATGGCATTCACAGTCATCACAGCCCTGCTCGGCGCCATGATACTTTCGATAACTTTTCTTCCCGCTTCAATAGCAATGTTCCTGACGCATCGAATTTCAGAAAAGGAAAATTTCATAATAAAATTGGCCAGAAAAACATACATCCCATCTTTGAATATAGCCATGCAAAACCGTTTATTAGTCGTTACGTCAGCGAGTGTGCTGGTTATTTTAAGTGTGCTGCTTGCCTCGAGAATGGGGAGTGAATTTCTTCCAAGTCTTGACGAAGGAGATCTGGCCATCCATGCCCTACGTATTCCGGGAACCGGCCTATCCCAGGCGGTGGAAATGCAGCATACTCTGGAAAAAGAAATACAAAAAATAGAGGAAGTGAAAAATGTCTTTGCAAAAATAGGCACTGCAGAGATCGCTACTGATCCCATGCCGCCCAGTGTGGCCGATGTATTTGCCATGATCAAACCTAG
>DASCNB010000014.1:0-13012 GCA_036011265.1 Nitrospinota bacterium
TAAATCTTTAGCAGGCTATTTGTGTTCTTCTGAAAGAAATTTTTCAGCCAATTCCACGTTTTCTTTACTTCCTATAAAAAGAGGCACCCGTTGATGAATTGCATCTGGTTGAATCTCCAAAATCCTTTGAAAGCCATTACTTGCTTTTCCACCGGCATTTTCCACAATATAAGCAAGTGGAATGGCTTCATAAAGCAACCTTAATTTTCCATTAGGCGCTATAGAATTAGCTGGATACATAAAAATACCGCCTTTTAGCATGGTTCTGTGAAAATCTGCCACAAGAGACCCGATATATCTTGCTTTATATGGGCGGTTTGTGGCTTCATCTTTTTCTTTTAAGTATTCGACGCATTTTTTCTGTTGATCGCTCCATAAATTATAATTGCCTTCATTAATGCTGTAAATGCTTCCCCTTGAAGGAATTTTCATATTAGGGTATGACAGGAGGAACTCACCTAAACCCGGATCCAGGGTAAAACCGTGAACTCCATTTCCAGTGGAATATACAAAAACAGTACTTGAACCATAAATAACATATCCGGCTCCCACCAGATTTTCTCCCTTTTGCAGGAAATCTTCTTTTGTTACTTCTGTCCCGGGAGACAATTTTCTATAAATGGCAAAAATGGTGCCAATAGACACATTTACATCGATATTCGATGATCCGTCAAGCGGATCCATTGACAGGATATAATTTCCTTTTGTGGCTTTTCCAGGTATTGTGGTGGGCTTCTCATCTTCTTCCGATATAATAGCGCACAAATACGGCGAACGTTTTAAGATGTTTTTTAGTGAGGAGTTTGCGAATACGTCTAATTTTTGTTGAACCTCGCCTTGAACATTTATATTATCGGTTTGTTCCAGAATATTGATAGCGGATAATCCGGCCTTATTGACTTCCTGGGATATGATTTTTGCCGCAACAAGTATTTCGTTCATCAGCCCGGTATATGAGCCGGTTGCTTGTGAAAATTCTTTTTCACTTTCACGAATGCACTGAGATAACGTTGAAAATTGTTTGTTCATTAATCTCCATTTTCATTGCTTTTAGCGCGGGAAAAAGATTAGTATGGTGAACTTGCTTATGGCATTATAGTTCATTAAGTTAGCGTTAGTAAATTACCACATTCATAAAGAGATATCAACACAGGTACTTCATTTCAGGGATTTGCCAATAAATTAATTTTCAGTTAACTAATTTTCAAAAAATTCTTGAAATAAGTCTTTCTTTTTTTTTGGGGCTGGTTTAATATTAGTCTTTAAGAAATAGGTGGGAAATAGTAATATTATGTCACTTTTATAAGGAGAAATAATGGCCGATGTACAATCTCTCTTAACTGTCAAGGATTTGATCAAAGATGAACCGGTATTTGTTGAATCCGAAAGCTCGGTTCTGTCGGCAGCGAAAAAGATAAAAGAACAGAAGGTAGATAGCGTGCTGATTAAAGACGCGTCAGGAAGTATAGAGGGAATAGTAACAGAATCAGATATTATTTGCAAAGTTGTTGCGGAAAACGAAAGTCCATCAGAAACAAAGGTGGAAAAAATTATGACTAAAAAAATATTGACCATAGATGGAAATGAGTCAATGTTTAAAGCAAGAGAGATAATGCTCGACAATAAAGTAAGGTACTTAATTGTTACAGAGAATGAAAAGCAGATCGGGGTTGTAACATCCAAGGAGATATTGGGAAAATAAAAAATGATTGTAAAAGAAATAATGTCTAAAAATCCGGTTACCATTGGTCCGTCTGTTAAATTGCGGACAGTGAATGAATTGATGAAAGCAAATAAAGTCCGGCATGTACCGGTTGTAAAAAGCGGAAAGTTGATCGGGATAGTGACTGAAAAAGATATCCGTTACGCAATGATTCCTGAAAAAATTCCGGGGAAAAAAGTGCCGAAGGGATGGAATCTTGACCATCTAAAGGTACAGGATACTATGACAAAAAAAACCATCACCATATCACAAGATGCCCAGGTGGAAGAAGCCGCGCGTATGATTTATAGTAATAAAATTGGCGCTCTGCCGGTAATGAAAAATAATAAATTGGTGGGCATTATTTCTGTTATGGATATACTTGGCGTTTTTATAGAAATGATGGGAATGCTGAAGAGTTCTTCCAGAATAGATGTTTTAATGAAAGAAAGCCAGGTTAATTTTGATAAGGTTTCAAAGATTATATATAAGAATGAAGGACAAATAATTAGTGTTGGAATAACACCTTACCCGAAAGACAAAAAAAAGAGCGTTTATCTTTTCCGGTTAGAGTCCTGCAATGTAAAACCGATAGCAAAAGACATTAAAAAAGAAGGTTTTGTTGTTACCTCTACCATCGTATAGGATTAACGCAATTATATTGAGAGTTATGGATTTTAGCGCCTGACTCCAAAATCCCCAATCAAAATCTCCCTGAACAGGATCAAATAACTAACGATTAACCATGGACTATTCAATCTATGAACAACATATAGATTTTGTATATACAACACTGTTAATGGTTTGGGGAGGGAGCTGCGTAGGAATAGGGTTGGTAGCGATTCCTTTTTTATTTAAGTACATCAAGTCTCCAACCGAGGCGTCGTATCTGACGTCAAGGATACTCAAGCGTCAGGATAAATTAATACGGGTTCTTGCTGTCTCCATGTTCGTTCTCTTTTACTTCAAGAGCAAGCTCACTTATTCGTATCAACATATAGAGTGGGTTTCTTATGTTATTGTTCTTCACTGCTATATATTCGGTAAAGTAGTTTCAAAAAGGCTCTGGAAATTACGGGATGAAATAAAGACGTTCGATACTAATGCGGGAGCAAACCCTCAAAGAATTCAATTTCGTAGGTGGCACCTGTTAGGAAGGACGTTCTATACCGGTCAGATTATCGGAATAGTGGCACTTTTATATTTGCATGCTTTTGGATTATAAAGGAAAAGAGATCCCTGGTTTATTTGCCGATCACCCTATTCTTTCCTTTCCTTTTTGCCTTGTAAAGATAGTCATCAACCCGCTTGTATGCCGATTTCACTGTGTCATTTCCCCTGATCATAGTTATTCCGATACTTACAGTAATGTGGATTTCTTTCTTTTGATATGTAAACTCGTGTGTACTGATGCCCGTCAATAGCTCATTGGCTTTTTTTAAACAGTGAGAAAGAGGTCTTTCAAATAAGACGACGGAAAACTCCTCCCCTCCATACCGGGCAACGAATCCCCCTTCTTTAAAAATTTCTTTTGCCAACATAGCTATAGTTTTGAGAACCAGATCTCCAACGCGACTACTGTAAGTGTCATTAAATTTTTTGAAGTTATCTATGTCAAACGTAATCGTGCAGGCCAGCTTTCCTTTTTTCACCTGCTTTATGGCTGTTTCAATACGGTTATCCAACGCCTCCCGGTTATAAACTTGAGTAAGAGGATCTGTAGCTTTTTTTAAATTGATTTCTTTCAGCTCTTTTTCTAATTCGTTGATCCGCATTGTTGAGATTTCAACTTTATCTTTTGCTTTTCTCAGCTTTGAGTCGATTGTCTTGTTAGCCTCCCGGATTTTTTCCGTTTCGAACAATATTTCCTTTTTAGCTAGGACAATATCCTGAAGCGAAGAAGCCTTTTCAATTTTAGTTGCGTAACTGCTCAAACCCGTATCAAATGCCTTTGTTTCATCTCCAAACTCCTGGATATTGCTGGCTAAGATAGAAATGATTTTTTTCAGTTCTTTTCGCTCTTTTGTAACCACCTCGATTTCCATACTCTGGCCCATGAAAAAAGACAGGATTTTTTGACCGTATTCAGTTAACCGGGCTTCTGAGAAATCCTGATAATCGCCGGCCTTGATAGCGGAAGTAGGCTGGTACAGAGGGCTCTTCTCTTTCAGAATGAGAAGAGTCCCTTTTGCAAAGTTAGTAAGCAGGTCTTCTGTTATTTTGCTGAATTCCTCCAATTGTTTTTTTTCTTTTTCCTCATTCTTGAATAATTTGTTCATAAAAGATTTTTTAGGCTTTTCTTCAACCGAAGCGGAATCCATTTTGATAATCAGAGAACGGTAATCTATCTTTATGAGAGAAATATCTTCTTCCGTGCGGGCCCTGCCAATTTTCTCAACAAGGGCATCAAAACCATTTCTAATGGCATCATCGTCGGTGCTCGCTTTCAGATGAGAAAGAGTGAGACGCAGCAAGGATTTGAGCTGGCTCAAAAAAATCGATATTTCCTTTTCTTCCATATTAACCTTTAAACGATGCAGGCAGTTCTCTTAAGTTATGCAAGATCACTTCAAATTGCTCATGGTGATTCCAAGGAGGACGACAATGGTGGTCAAAATGATGTTAATTATTGAACACGTTCTCATGAAGCGAAACTGTTTTGGAGGGTTTTCTTCATTTATTTTATTAATATCCATGAAAACGATTTTAAATCGAAGATTAAAAGTTTGAAAAGCAGCAATGGAAAATATTGCAGTTACGAGAACAATTTTTACGGAGAAAACGTTCAGGTAAAAAGACGATGAAATATTTGATATGTCTTTCGTCAGGCTAAAGAGAAGCAAGATTCCGGTGAAAACAACGATAGACAACATTCCAAAACTGATGGGAGAAAACAGGCTGATAGAACGGGCAATAATTTGGATTTTGTTTTTTTGATTTGATTTTTCCCGCGCTATTAATGGCAAAATGAATACCTGAAAAACAGATCCACCAAGTGCTACTGTCAATGCGAGGATGTGAATAAATATCAATACGTCTTTTTGAGCTAACAATTTTTTTTTATCCTTTATATGAAGAGTTGATAGGGATTAGAAAGACATATAACAAAATATAATTTTACACAAGTATATATTGCATCAGTAAGTTGCAGAGGAAAATTAATTTTAATATTTTTATTATTAATTTTCAATGAGTTTCTGGTTTGAATTTTTTTGACAGGAGAGTTAATTATAAAATGAAAAAAGATGAATAAACCTATTTTCTATTATAAGAAATTGAATGTCGAATGTAGAACAGGGAATGGTGAATTTCGAAGGATAAAAAATCCATAATTCGAAATTGTGGATAAAACACCAAGATTCGCCCATAGAAGAGTACCTGAGAAGACTTGAAAGTGTTTAGCGAGCGCTGTCGTAGCTTGCTGCGGGGCTAGCGAGCGAACTTAAAATAATATCATACTCTACATTGATTTCGACCATCCATTGTCTTAACCCTTCGGGTGGCTTTTTTTTAAAGCCATCCAATTTTACCATCATGATAAAATTGTGAAAATTCCTCGCAGCTTTGCTGCCGGGAGCTTCAATTCCTTGTTCGATAATCGTTATTTAATTGAATAAAAAGTGGGTAGTGGTACAGTTTGAAATCAGAAAAACTTGACTAATAATTTTCAATATGCCATATTAACGGCATGCCTAAACGCTCAAGCAAAGATTTTAATGAAATAGCTGCTTCAATAGTACAGAATACCACTAATCCGCAAAAGAAGAAAGTTCCACAAAAGAACCCCGCAGCCGTTGCCCTTGGAAGATTGGGGGGGCTAAAGGGTGGCAAAGCCAGAGCTAAAAAACTTACCAAAAAGCAAAGAAGCGATATAGCTTCAAAGGCTGCAACAGCAAGGTGGAACAAAGAAGAATAACCATATGACAAAAAATTCATCAGAAAATTCTAACGTTATTATAGAAGAACAACTACATTCCCAAATAGAAGAAATGGGAAGCCTGTTAAGCGCAGATGTGCTGACATTTAAAGGGCCTATTATTTATGGGATAGATGATTTAATACGCGAATCAATTGAATCCAGAAAAAAGGATGGCACAACCAATCGTTCAAAACTTATTGTCATTTTAGAAACAAATGGGGGTTTTATTGAAGTTGCAGAACGCATAGCCAACACATTCCGTCATCACTATAAGAAGCGAATTGAGTTTATTGTTCCTAGTTGTGCTATGTCGGCAGGAACTGTGCTAGTAATGTCTGGAGATGCAATTCATATGGATTATTTTTCAGTGTTAGGGCCAATAGACCCACAAATTGAAAGTCCATCCAAAAAAGGATTGTTCCCAGCTCTTGGATATTTGATTCAATATGAGAGGCTTATAAAAAAATCTCAAGAAGGTAATTTAACTACTGCTGAAATGGCATTTTTGATTGAAAAATTTGACCCAGCGGTACTTTATGGATATGAACAAGCAAGAGAGCTATCTATAACTTTGTTAAAAGAGTGGTTAGTTAAATATAAATTTAGAAATTGGAAGAAGACAAAAACTCGTAGACTTAAAGTTACAAAAAGTATGAGGGAAAATAGAGCGGAAAAGATTGCAAAAGAATTGAATGAAACGAAAAAATGGTGTTCACATTCAAGGGGAATCCCCATGAGTGTGCTTCGTAGAAACTTAAAATTAGAAATTGAAGATTTTGGAGAGAATCAAAAACTAAATACTATAATAAGGTGTTATAATAAATTGTTAGATGATTATATGAACCGAATAGGGCGGGCAGGAGTCTTGCGTAGGAAAGGGAACTTTGAACCTTTTATGTAGCTTTAAAGAGGCGAAAAATGAAAATGAAAAAGAAAATTAAATATAATAAAATATTAGATAAAAATAAAAAAGTAGACAAAGAACAGCTTGCAGAATGTCGAAAAATCATAAAAGAGTTAAGAAATTCTGGGATTAAAAGTTCAGAATATAATCTTTCCTCTCCTTTCACTCGCACAAATATAAAGCTTTAAGCTTAGCGAGTGCGCCAAAATACACCCCTAAAAAAAAGTATTAAAAATCCTTGACAATGCTTGAGCGGTCAAGTAAAATATTTAATATGAATCGCTTAGGTATAAAAAATCAAGCTCAAATAATTAGATGCTTAGTAGACGGCAATAGTTTAAGAGCTACTACCCGCATCACTGGCGTATCAAGAACAACCATAATTAAATTACTTGCAGACGTTGGTAAAGCCTGCTCTAAATACCAAGATAAAGCTCTCCGCAACCTTCCCTGTAAACGAATTGAGTGCGACGAAATTTGGAGTTTCTGCTACTCAAAGCAAAAGAATGTACCAGAGAAGCATCAAGGCAAATTCGGCTTTGGTGATGTCTGGACGTGGACGGCTATTTGTTCAGATACCAAGCTTATACCTTCATGGTTC
Source organism: Nitrospinota bacterium (assembly GCA_036011265.1). Classification (GTDB taxonomy): domain Bacteria; phylum Nitrospinota; class Nitrospinia; order CAJXCL01; family CAJXCL01; genus CAJXCL01. Next base: position 7,127 of record DASCNB010000014.1, read on the forward strand.
ATTGGTAAAAGAGATGCTGATTCAGCCACAATCTTTATGAAAGACTTAGCATCAAGATTAGCTAACAGGGTACAATTAACAACTGATGGCCTCCGTGCATATGTAGAAGCGGTTGAAGAAGCGTTTGGAAGTGAGGTTGATTATGAAATGCTGGTTAAGATTTACGGCAACGATAAAGATAGTGTAAAAAGATATGGTCCGGCAAAATGTATTGGAATAAAGAAAGAAAAGATAAACGGTAATCCAGTTCAAAGATATACTTCGACAAGCTATGTGGAGCGGGCTAATTTAACCCTAAGAATGAACAACAGACGATATACCCGCTTAACAAATGGATTTTCAAAAAAGATAGAAAACTTAGCTCATGCTGTATCACTTCATTTTATGTATTATAATTTCTGTAGGATTCATCAAACTTTAAGGGTAACGCCTGCAATGGAAGCCGGAGTTAGTGATCATGTGTGGGAAGTTGAGGAAATATTAGAATTACTTAATAAAAATTGAAACTGTACCACTACCAAAAAGTGTGGATTGTTTACTTTATCTCCTCATGCGTGTAAAATAGCAAGCGACTTGTTTCATCATGGTAATAATCTCAAATGAAAAAGCCCGATTCACAGAAGATAAGTAAAGGAAACGAAGATAACGAGCGATATTTCACCGAACACCTGGTTGCCCTTATTGAAATTACGAATGAGCTATCCATGAGCAAGACTGTGGATGATTTGTGTCTTAAGGCGGTCCAGTTAGGAAGCAGCCGCCTTGGCTTTGATCGGCTTGGGATATGGTTTCGCACGGAAGAGCCCGATGTAATTGCAGGATCTTTCGGTATATACGAACGCGACAGGATTAGAGATGAACGAGACCAGCGGATAAAGGTCAATCCGAAAAATCCTAATGGGCCCATCCTATTGAGCAAAGAGCCATTTGTATTGGCGGGAGAAGCACAACTGATCAATTTACGAGGAGAGCCGGTTGGATACGCTTCCCAAATATTTGCAGCGCTGTGGGACGGCAAGCATGTGATTGGCCACGTCAGCGCGGACAATCACATTCGACAAAAGTCCCTGGTAAAGGTCCAATGTGAGCTCCTCCGGTTATTTGGATCGGTTATCGGTACACTCTATAAACGTAAACAGATTGAAATGAAACGGGAGAAATTGATTTGCGAACTTCAAGAAGCCGTCGGCAAAATCAGGACACTGCATGGCCTGCTTCCCATTTGTTCCAGTTGTAAAAATATCCGTGATGATAAGGGATACTGGGACCAAATAGAAAGTTATATTTCGAGTCATTCAGAAGCGGAATTCACTCATAGCATCTGTCCTAAATGTACAAAAAAGCTTTACCGGGAACTCTATAAAGAATTAATTAATAATATAAAATATGTTTTAAATAATGTATCGGGACTTCCACAAACTATTGAAATATAACATCGAATATTGGGCTTTGAAAGTGTTTAGCGAGCGAAGTCGCAGTCTCGTCCTTTATCGTACATAGAGGGCTTGCTGTGGGGCTAACGAGTGAACTTAAAATAAAATCATATTCTACACTGAAGATTTCTCGCAGCTCTGTTGCGGGGTGCTTCAACTCTGAGTTTTTTATCTGTAACGATGGATGACGGGCATTCAGTGTTCGATGTTTAAATTTATTTTTTTCTCTACGATCTTTGCGTCTTTGCGGTTCATTAATTTTTAGTTGAGAAGAAGCTGCACCGTAAACTGATAACTGTGTGCGGTTACAATACCTATAACGGGTTTTTATGCTTAAACAATATTTAATTGTTTTTCTGATTATAGCCGCTCTTTTGGGCATCATAGTTGGATATGCCGGCTACTCGCATATAAAATCAGAGCTGTTTTTAATTGAAATAAAAGAAAAAGCAGAAAACAAGAACCGTCAGAGTAGAACAATATCTGATAGTGTTAAAGGTATTGTTACTGACCTGTTGTTTTTTTCCGTTCAAGAGAATCTGGTTCATCTGTTTGAATCAAAAGACTACTCAGCAACAAATATTGCAAAGGAATATCTTAAGTTTGCACAGATATCGGGGTTATACGATCAGATCCGTGTTATTGATAGTAATGGGATGGAACTTATGCGGATCAATTACAACAATGGAAAACCGGTCCTCGTACCCCATGGACAGCTTCAAGACAAAAAAAACCGGTATTATTTCAGCTAAACTTTTGAACTGAATCGTGGCGAAGTTTTCATATCCCCATTTGATCTTAATATTGAGAAAGGGGAGATAGAGCAGCCAATTAAACCAATGATTCGATTTGCCACACCAGTATTCGATTCAAAGGGTAAAAAGCTCGGGATCGTTATTTTAAATTATTTTGGATCGAAAATGATAAAAAGACTTAAAGATAGAGCCACCGGCACTTCAACGGAGATATCGCTCGTCAATTCTGATGGATACTGGTTTTTGAGTCCTAACCCTGAAGATAATTGGGGATTCATGTATGAAGAAAAAAAAGATAAAACGTTCGGAAACAAATACCTTAAGGAATGGGAGCGGATTTCTAAAGAAGAATCAGGACAATTTTATACTGAAAACGGTCTCTTTACTTTTTCAACCGTTTACCCGATCAAGGATGCGGAAAAGTTAACCGCCAGCCTCATTGGCTTAAAAAGGCAAACTTCAGGCATCCTAAAAGCAAAGAGTCATTATTGGAAGACTATTTCGCGCGTTACTCCGAAAAATCTTCAACAAAGAGAAAATGAAATAACCACAAGATTAGTAAAAGTTTATCTGGGAGCATTAGCGTTGTTTAGTATTATATCATGCTTCGTGTTAAGGCAGGTTACACTCCGTAAGGAAGCTGAGTCGACATTGATAAAATCAAAGCTAAATTTGCAGGCAATAGTGAAAAGCGTCGGGGAGGGTATAATTTCCATTGATTCCAATTCCAAAATTCTTTTTGTTAATGAAGAAGTATGCAGAATTTTTGATTATTCAGAAAAAGAACTCCTTAACAAAGATGTTCAAGCCCTGCTACCGGAGCATTACCGATCTTCTCGCGCTGCAAGATTGAAAAAGCTCGTGAGCGAAGCGCCTCCGAAAATTTTAGGTAGTAGAATTGAACTTGAGGGGCTTCACAAAAACGGGAAGTTTTTTCCGATTGAATTAAGGGTTGAAGAAACTATAGACGAGAGCGGCGAAAGGTTTTCTACTGTCTCAATAAGGGATATTACCGAAAGAATAAAAGCGGAAAAGGAATTAAAACATCTGGCAGCGGCAATTGACCAGGCAGAGGAAGCTATTGTGGTTACTGACAGGGATGCAATAATCCAATATGTCAACCCTGCTTTTGAACGGATTACAGGATATAAACGCGAAGAAGCTATTGGTCAAAACCCACGCGTTCTTAAAGGAGGAAAACATGGAGAATTGTTTTATAAGGAATTATGGGATACCTTGGTATCTGGAAAAAGATGGAGAGGAAATTTTACAAATAAAAAGAAAAACGGAGAAATATTTATAGATGAAGCCTCAATTGCACCTATATTTGACTCTTATGGTGAAATTACGAGCTATGTTGCTGTCCATCGAGATATTACAAAAAATATTAAGCTTGAGCGTCAAATTCGCCAATCACAAAAAATGGATGCCATAGGAAAGATGGCCGGAGGCATTGCCCATGATTTTAACAACATCCTAACTGCTATCATTGGATATACTGAAATCGCGGAAGCGGATTTACCGGAAAAAAGTGACTCACGCAAAAGCCTTGGAGAAGTGCTTAAAGCGAGTAACAGAGCAAAGGATTTAGTGAAACAGATTCTGACATTCAGCAGAGCAACTGAACATGAACTCAAGCCCATTCAGCTTCATCTTATAATTAAAGAATCTTTAGAGTTTTTACGGGCTTCCCTGCCGACGACTATTGAAATTCACTCTAATATTGAAAAGGGCTCGGACATCATATTGGGGGATCCCACACAGATAAGTCAGATAATTATGAACCTCTGTACCAACGCTGAACATGCTATGCGCAAAAAAGGAGGAATTTTAATAGTTAATCTTGAACCTGTTGAAGTGGACGAGGAGTTTGCAAAAACACATAAAGGTTTAAAGACGGGAGATTATATGAGGTTAACGGTCAGTGATACAGGCAGTGGTATAGATAAAGAAATAATAGAGCATATATTTGACCCTTTTTTTACTACCAAACCTAAAGGCGAAGGGACAGGCATGGGGTTATCGCTAATACATGGCATTGTGGTAAGCCATGGTGGGGTGGTAACTGTTTACAGTGAAGTTGGACAAGGGACTACCTTTAATATTTTTCTGCCGAGGGCCGAGGTTGAACACATTGAAAAAGAAAAAAAGGAAGATTTAATTCCAGAAGGAAGCGAAAGTATCCTGTTAGTGGATGATGAAGAAGCTATAGCCTTGATGAGCAAGAAAGCACTTGAGCGATTGGGTTATAAAGTTGTATCTACAACAAACGCGAAGGAAGCTTTAGATCTTTTCAAAGAATCTCCTGAAAAATTCGATATTGTTTTGTCTGATGTAACAATGCCCGGTATGACAGGAGTAGATCTCGCCAAAGAATTAATGAATATCCGTAAGGATATACCTGTTGTTTTAAGCACCGGCTACAGTTCCATTGTAAACGAGAAACAGGCAAAAGAAATGGGAGTCAGGGAGTTTATTATAAAGCCGTTCATTAAACGAACTTTAGCTAATGTGATTCGGAAAGTGCTGGATAAAGATAAATAATAATTTTGTTTTATGTATTGTGTTTTTTTTGGCTGTTTTTTTAATGTATTAGCCTGTCGGCTGATAACTGATTGCTGATTCCTGTCAATTGAATAGCACTTCAAGGCTTTTTTTCAACCTTTTCAATTCATCATATTTACTGAGATTCTCTAGCACATATTCAATTGTACGGGGTATGGCGTCTCTGTATCTTTCGTTTCTATTTACTCTAATCTGATAACCAAAAGTTCCTAAAGCTTTTAAATTTCTCTGGATACACATCCAATCAAAAACCTTCAAAAACTCTTCTCTATTTACCGGCGATTCTTCTATTCTTTCTTTTTTATTAATATATTCATTCAGTAATTTCTCTATGAGATCTGGATTTAATTTAAAATAAGAATCTCTCAATATAGAAGCGAGATCGTACTGGCATGGACCCATCCGGGCGTCCTGAAAGTCAATTAAAATCAAGTCGTCCTTATGTATCATAATATTTCTGCTGTGAAAGTCTCGATGGCAAAAATATCTTTTTTGTTTTGCTAACAAGGAAGATATCTTAAAGAAATCTTCTTTGAGAATTTGCTTATCATTTTCTGAGATGGTTTGTTTTAAATAGCCCCCTATAAAATGCGTATTCATAAAATCAAGCTCCCATGTTAACTTCTCTATATCAAAAGCAAGGTGATAAGCAGGAATATCCTTGTCTATTCGCTTTGTACATTCAACTTGCAAGTTTAAAAGGACATCAAGGGCTTTTTTAAAATACATCTCCTGTTCCTCAAGGGTAGAAGCATTAAGTTTTTTTTCTAAAGTGATGTCACCTAAATCATCTAAAAAAATAAATCCCTTTTTCGAATCTATAAAATATAATTTTGGAACCATAATCCCGCATTTTTTTAAAAAAGCTTGAATAGTTACAAATGGAATATCCTTACGAATCGGTGGATTTATTTGCGTCATTGCCACAATGGAAGATTTATATGTTTTATGACTTTTAAATTTGATCCGAAAATAATTCCTGTCAGAAGCGTCGCCTTTTAAAGGGAAGCATTGCAGGTTTGTTACAGGCGAACGAAAAAACTTGGAAATCATGCGAGCAAAATAATCGACAGGTACGGGGAATTCGGTTTTCATCAATTTCATCAGGAAATAAGTTTAAACTGAATGCCTGG
>DASCNB010000015.1:0-13865 GCA_036011265.1 Nitrospinota bacterium
TCAGCGAACTTAACTCCCGCAACATTATTTTATAGTCTTGTCTTTATCGGAGCAGTATTTTTCTTTTGTTATTTTTACACGGCAATTATTTTTAATCCCGTGGATGTGGCAGATAATATGAAAAAGCATGGCGGTTTTGTTCCAGGCATTAGACCCGGAGGAAGGACTTCGGAATACATCGATAAAATTCTTTCGCGAATTACTTTTTGTGGGGCCATTTATTTGTCTTTAATTTGTGTTCTTCCAGACTATTTGATCCGTTATATGAACATACCTTTTTATTTCGGTGGCACAAGTCTTTTAATTGTGGTGGGTGTTTCAATGGATACTATGCAACAGATCGAGTCCCATCTTCACATGAGAAGTTATGAAGGCTTTATGAAAAAAGGAAAATTAAAAGGGAGAAAAGGCTGAGAGATTTGATATGCGATTAATTTTACTCGGTCCACCAGGAGCAGGAAAGGGAACACAAGCAAAATTGCTGGCTCATAAATTCAATATCCAGCAGATTTCCACCGGAGATATTTTGAGGCAAGCAGTAAAAAATAAAACAGAAATGGGTTTGAAAGCAAAATCTTATATGGATCAAGGAAAACTGGTGCCTGACAGCGTCGTTATTGGAATAATAAAAGACAGGCTCGATAATCCGGATTGTTCGACAGGATTTATTTTGGATGGTTTTCCCCGTACTATTCAACAGGCAGAAGCCCTCTCACAAGCACTGAAACAAATGGAAATGGATATTGACCATCTAATAGATTTTGAAGTAGATTTTGACAATTTAGTTCAACGGCTTACGGGTAGATGGACTTGCAGAGAATGTGGCGAAGGGTATCACATAATGTCAAATCCTTCTAAAAAAGAAGGTGTTTGCGATAAATGTGATGGAGAGCTTTATCAAAGAGATGATGATAAAGAGGAAACAATTCAAAAAAGGTTTGAAGTCTATAGAAAAGAGACCGAACCATTAAAAGATTATTATCAAAAAAATGGAAAACTGAATGCGATTAAGGGTGACGGAGATATACAGGAAATCTTTTCAAGAATCACAAATTTGATAACATAGGACGTGCTGAGAAATTGATAGTTTTAAAATCCCGGCAAGAAATTGAAAAGATACGAAAAAGCTGTCAAATAGTTGCAGAAACTTTAAAGGAAGTAAAAGATGCGGTTCGGCCAGGTGTTACGACAAAAAAGCTGGATGAAATCGCGGAAAAGGGTATAACTAAAAGGGGAGCTGTCCCGGCGTTTAAAGGTTATAGAGGTTTCCCAAGCAGCCTTTGTACCTCTGTTAATGAGTCGGTTGTTCATGGAGTGCCGTCAACGCTGCAGTTAAAAGAAGGTGATGTTGTCGGCTTTGACTTAGGGTCTCTTTACGATGGATATTTTGGCGATGCCGCCATAACAGTCGGAATCGGTGAAATTACTGAGGAAGCGGCAAGACTGCTTGAAGATACAGAAAAAGCCCTTTACATAGCTATTGAAAAAGGAAGAGCCGGAAATCATCTTTACGATATTTCAGGGTCCATTCAGGCTTTTGCGGAAGATAAAGGATACTCTGTTGTAAGGGATTTTGTTGGGCATGGTATTGGTAGTAACCTGCATGAAGAACCTCAAATACCGAACTTTGTCCCTGAAAATGACAGGAGAGGACCACTTTTAAAAGAAGGTATGGTTTTAGCGCTGGAGCCGATGATGAATTTAGGCACACATGAAGTAAAAATATTAGATGACCAATGGACAGTCATAACTGCGGATCGAAAATTATCAGCTCACTTTGAGCATACAATTGCAATAACAAATGATGAAGCGGATATTTTAAGTAAATTTAATTAAGGTTTGTTGATGGTTAAATCATATGGCAAAAGAAGAAGCAGTTGAAGTTGAAGGAACTGTCATAGAGCCTCTTCCGAATGCTGTGTTTCGTGTTGAACTGGAAAACGGACATAAAGTACTCGCCCATATTTCCGGGAAAATGAGAATGCACTTTATCAGAATTCTTCGTGGGGATAAAGTTAAAGTGGAATTGTCACCTTATGATTTAACTCGAGGAAGAATTACATATAGATATAAATAAAAAAATAGTTTAAAACGATAGAATTTAGGGAACTATTATGAAAGTAAGATCTTCAGTTAAACCGATATGTGATAAGTGTAAAATAATACGCCGCAAAAGAGTGGTAAGAGTGATTTGTGTAAATCCTAAACATAAACAAAGACAAGGATAGGAGGTAGTTTTGCCAAGAATAGCAGGAGTTGATATTCCAAATAACAAGAGAGTTGAAATAGCTTTAACTTATATATTTGGTATTGGAAGAACTGTGTCGAACAATATATTGAAAGAAACATCCATTTCGCCTGCAGTAAAAGTAAAAGATTTAACAGATCAGGAGATTACTCTTATCAGAGGTGTACTTGAGAAAAAATGTAAGGTAGAAGGTGACCTGAGAAAAGATATTAATATTAAAATTAAGAGATTAATGGATATTGGGAGTTATCGTGGATTGAGACATCGACGAGGGCTTCCCGTGCGAGGGCAGCGAACAAACACAAATGCCAGAACAAGGAAAGGCCCGAAAAAAACTGTTGGAGCTAAACGGAAGGAGAAGTAATGGAAAAAAAAGTTTCGAAAAAACGATCCAGGCGTGTCTCTGAAATTGGAATAGCCCATATTCAATCGACATTTAACAATACTATAGTAACCCTGTCTGATAAGTCGGGGAATGTTATTGCCTGGGCTTCTGCTGGAACTCAAGGATTTAAAGGCGCGAGAAAGAGTACTCCTTTTGCCGCGCAGAGAGCGGCAGAACACGCCGCAAGAAAAGCCATGGATATGGGATTAAAGAAAATTGAAGTTTATGTAAAAGGTCCTGGCGCCGGAAGGGAAGCTGCCATTCGGGCTTTGCAGGCGGCTGGATTGCAAATAAGCATTATAAAAGATGTGACTGCTATTCCTCATAATGGTTGCAGACCTCCCAAAAGGCGGAGGGTATAATATTATGAAACTTGACATTCATTTTTTTGGAGGATTTTGATTGGCTAGATATAAGGATTCCGTGTGCAGACTGTGCCGAAGAGAAAACATGAAACTCTTTCTCAAAGGAGAACGCTGTTTAACAAACAAATGTGCTATGGATAAGCGAAGCTACCCGCCCGGCCAACACGGACAAAGGCGACAAAAATTTTCCACTTATGGCATTCAATTGAGAGAGAAACAAAAAGTAAAAAGAATTTACGGGGTGTTGGAAAAACAATTCAGATCGTATTTTGAAACGGCTGACAGGAAAAAGGGAATTACCGGAGAAAATCTTTTGCAACTCCTGGAGAGACGTCTGGATAATGTGATCTACAGGTTGGGCCTGGCAACTTCAAGAAAACTGGCCAGGCAGTTGGTGAGGCACAATCACTTCAGCCTTAACAAAAGAAAGGTCAATATTCCATCGTTGCTTGTATCAAAAGGCGATGAGGTGGAATTGAAAATGAAAAGCATTGATATTATGCCTATTCATGAGTCTCTAAAAAAAATGGAAACATCTCATCTCCCGGCATGGCTTAGTTTTGACCAGGATTCTTTAAAGGGAATTATTCTTGACGAACCTAAACGAGAAAATATTACAATTCCAATTCAAGAACAGTTAATCGTAGAACTCTACTCAAAATAATCTTGTTAAGATTTTTATAAGTTTTTAGTATTTAAAATATATCTTTTTACTTTTTTGTTGGGGGAAGCAATGGATAATACTCCGTGGGAAGGTCTTACTAAACCGAAAAGACTGGAATGTGTGGAAAAAAATGAAATATATGGAAAATTTATTGCCCAGCCGTTTGAAAGGGGCTTTGGAATAACTATTGGCAACTCGTTAAGGCGTTTCCTGCTTTCGTCCATCCAGGGAGCCGCAGTTACAGCGGTTAAGTTTGATAAAGTTTATCATGAATTTTCATCACTTCCAGGCGTGGTAGAAGATATTATCGATATTATTCTTAACATTAAAGAACTAAAAATAAAGCTTCATTCCGATGGGCCAAAGAAAATTTATATAAAAGCCAAAACCCCTGGTCCGCTAACAGCAGGTTCGATTGAAACGGGTAATGATGTAGAAATATTGAATCCGGATCATGTTATCGCAACTTTAGACCAGGACGGCAAATTAGACGCTGAATTAATTGTTAATAAAGGAAGAGGGTATCTCCCGGCAGAGCAACAAGATGTTGATGAAGAGACAGATATTCAAATGATCCCTATCGACGCCCTTTTCTCTCCTATTCAACGTGCAAATTTTCATGTTGAAAAAACACGCGTAAAACAATCAAGTAATTTTGACAGACTGGTTTTTGAAATTTGGACAAATGGAAGCATTATTCCTGAAGATGCCATAGCTCATGCCGCTAAAATCATGAAAGATCATTTGCAGATTTTTATTAACTTTGAAGAAGAACCGGAGCAGACTGTGCCGGAAGTAGATGAACAAAAAATGAAAACAATTAAGGCTCTGGCAAAAAGTGTTGAAGAATTAGAACTCTCCGTCCGGTCTTATAATTGTTTGAAAAACGCTAATATCAAAACACTTGGAGAGTTAGTTCAAAAAACAGATACAGAAATGTTGAAAACCCGCAACTTTGGTCGAAAATCGCTTAATGAGATTAAAGAAATCATGGAAGAAATGGGTTTGACTCTGGGATATGAAATATCAGAGGAGGATAAAGAGCAGCTCAAAATTCTTGAACAGGAGAAAAAACAATAATGCGCCATTTGAAAGCAGGGAAGATACTTGGTAGAAACGCAAGCCACAGAAAAGCCCTGTTCAATAACCTCGTTTCATCGCTTATTAAACATGAGCAAATTGTAACTACCCTGGCAAAGGCGAAAGAGTTAAGGCGAAGGGCGGATAAAGTAATTACGTTGGCCAAACGAGGTGATTTGAATTCCAGGAGGGTTGCCTTTAAAACTATAAAAAATAAAGAAACCCTTATAAAATTGTTTGATACGTTAGGGCCGAGATTTGCGAAAAGAAATGGCGGCTATACTAGAATATATCACTTGGGAAACCGAAATGGAGATGCAGCTAAGATGGCCGTTCTGGAATGGGTTGATAAAGAGACTAAAGACAAAAAGGAAACCAAAGAGAAAGAAACAAAAGAAAAAAAGAAAACTCCGGTAAAGAAAGAAACCAAAAAGAAAGCTCCAGCGAAAAAAGAAACCAAGGAAAAGAAAGAGACCAAAGTAAAAAAAGAAGCCAAGGAAAAGAAAGAAACCAAAGTTAAAAAAGAAACTAAAAAAACAAAAACATTAAAGGCAAAAAAAGAAACTAAGAAAAAAGAAGGTTCTCCTAAATCCAAATCGAAATAAAGCCTACCAATTCCGTCTAAATATTTTCACTATTTTTTCCAAAAAGATTCCTGTCAGTTTGTCTGCAAAAGTGTCAATTTGTTACAATAAAAGCAGATATCTGCCTAGAAAGTGCAATATTGTAACTGTTTTTATCTGTATAATTCAATGAAGTGTAGATAGGAATTTAAAACTTTTTTCACTTTAAAGGTTTAATTGGAAGGTGACAGGTCTTTTTTATTAAAATTTCTTTCCGGACGCCATCCAGCTTTCCATTCATTATATCTCAGAATATAAGGAAGTTCGCCGTTATCCAGGAACCAGGCGTCCACTACATATTTTTTCCCAGAGCCTTTTTCCAAAATTACCGGAGCCATATGAGGCCATCCGTTAAGAAAATATCCGCGACGAGCCGGTTCGCGCAAATCATGAAAAGTGATCATATTATCTATTTTTAACATGGTGAGATAAGTGCTTGTGTTAATTGTCTCATCTTCGCAATCCATTTGGTTTCTCATAAACGCACCGGGGAACGTACCACCGATATCACCATTAGTTTTGGTAAGTTTTCCGACGATAGACTCAAGGATGCTGATGGCTTGGGCGATTTTTTTTCTTTCCATAGACGCATCTGTGGACGCCGGTTTAAAAACTTTTCGGATACGGTCCCACTGACTGTTGTTTAATTGAACCAGTTTTGAATTATTGCAACCATAGGAAAAACAGGCCTTAAACTGATGAGGGACCGGATCTTTAATGCCATACTGGGCTATAAAGCTATCGGCGCTCTTTTGAGGAGTGCTTGCACAGGAAATTAAAAAAAATACCAGTAAAAAAATTGAAATTGTTTTTCTCATTTTGTTTAAAACCTTAAAGAAAAAAAGTTAAAATCCGTATCCTTTAAAAAGGTATAGTCATACCGCTAATACATCATGCCTGCAATAAAGCTTTCCCCAGCCACATGACGAAAATGCCTGTGAGTAAACTCAAAAGATTAAAGTATTTTTTGGGATTGTGCTGATGAACCAACGGTAACAGGTCGCTGGTAGCAATGCATAAGAATGTTCCTGCTGATATTCCTATTGCCCACGCTAATATAACTTCATTCAGGTTTTGGAGAATAAAAAATGAGATAAGTGCTCCAACAGGAGTAGTTAAAGAAAATAAGACTGCCAATTGAATGATTTTTTTTCTTTTGTATCCTCCTGCAATCAAGATGCCGGTAAGAGATAAAGCAGAGGGAAACTTATGAATCACAATGGCTAAAAATACCATAAAAACAATATCTTTCGCGATGAACCCGGCACCCATAGACACGCCTTCCAGCAAGCTGTGAAAAGAAATACCCAAAAAAGCCGAAATTCCTACTACGTGGATGTCACAAACATCCTCTTCGCACGCATGTACCATCACAAATTTTTCTAATATGTAAATAGTAAAAAAACCAACCATTATGGGTATTCCGACGTTTTTGCCAAGTGGTTGGATAGTTTCCGGCAGCATATGAAAAAAGCTAGCTCCAAACAAAATCCCGGCACCAAAGCTGATTATCAGCCTGAAGGTTTCTTTTGACCATTTTCTTATTAAAGGAAGCAATGCTCCGGTCATGGAAATGGCAAATATGGCTGTCAGATAAAAGAAAAATAAATTCAGGTTATTTTTCATATAACACTTGAAAAATATTAAAATGATTATATATTAAGTTATAATGATTGATAGGAGCTGAGATGCCACCTTGCTAGGATCGGTTAGTTTTAATTTATCAAAAGAGGCGTGAGCCTCAAAAAACCCATGAAAAATATGGGGCGGAGTTCATAAATAGGAACTCCAAAGAGAAATGCGGCAATTTAAGATTGCCGCTTTTTTTTTGAAAGCTGATAGCTGAACGTTTTTTTAAGATTACCCTGTAAAAACTTCGTTTGGACGAAGTTTTATTGTTGGATCTCCAGGGCGGCAGTCCTATTTGATCATCTGCCATCCATGGCCTCAACCCTTCGGGCGGATTGTAAAACATCCGTCCAATTAGCTCCGCAGATTCGCCCAAAGGAGAGTAGCTGCGAAGACTTGAATTCGGTTTTCCTTACCGAATTGTGATCATCGGCAAAGCTGAGCTTAGCTCTGCCATCACTGGCCTCAACCCTTCGAGCGGTTTTCCTTCGTAAATCGTCCCATTCAGTTTTCCATTTTGAATTGTAGCTCCTGCCCTTGCCGCCTATCTATTTTTAGCATTTATTGCATTATTTCTATAACAGCAGGATAGTATTTATCAGCTTTTTCAAGTTTTTTGTTGTATGATCTTAAACCAAGCACGGAAATTCCTATGCCTGCAAACCCTCCAATAACAGCGCCCAGCTCTAAATAATCCCGATATCCTGCTGTTCTGGTAACAAAGGAGCCTGCGAACGCGCCCAGAAGAAGTCCTAAGAGTGGGAGAACAAACACAATAAAGGATGCTTTTAGCAGATTTTTTGGCTCTAAATTGATTTTTACCCGTTGTCCTATCTTCAGTCCGAAAGGGTCCAGGGCTGTAACAAGCCGTTCTGTTGAAATACGCGGTGCTGTATGGCATGAGTCTTTCACGCCGCATGCCCCACAATTTTCAGTGGGATTGACACGGATTTCAACAGTACGATTAAAAACCTTTACAACTTCGCCTGTTTCAGTATGTTCCATAGTGTTTTTCCTATTCTATCTGGCCGGGATGGATTGTAACGCTATGATTTATTGGAGAGTGAATTGCATCAAGAGTTGAAAGACGGCCTTCCAGCTTTAGCCGCTCATAAATTTTAATCCACACACATTCTATGGTCTGATTGACTTCGCATTTGCCGTTAATAGCTCCGCAGCAAGGACCGTTCAATAAACTTTTCGGGCATCTGGTAACCGGGCAAATTCCCCCGAACTCATCTAATACGCATTCACCGCATGCAGAGCACTTTTCATAAAAGTGCATATGCCTTTTTGAGTTTCCGATGAAGAGAGAATCACAGCCAGGGTGGACTTTTTTTTCAGTTGCTTCACGGGCAGCCTGAACTCCAGCGCCGCATGCCAAAACCAGAATACTGTCCGACTGGTTAATCGGGTTCCTATTCTGCCGGAAGACACGGGCTGTATCCAGTTCATGACATGGGGCATTAACTATTGCAGTGCCGGTTATTTTTTTCCCGGCCTTTTCCAACTTACCTTTCATTTCCTTTATCTGATCTTCTCCCCCTGTCTGGCATAATGCAGCGCAATCGCCACAGCCAAGGATAAAAACAGCGTTTTCACCAGCCACATAATTTAAAATATTTTCAGTCAATTTCTGTTTAGTTATGATCATATATATAGAATATCATGATTTTTATATTTTTATCAGCCATAATTCCTGATATTCTAAGATAGGGCCAATGAAAAAATTAAACCATTTGCACGAACAAATATCAGGTTATGGGAAAGAAAATCTGGCAGAAATTCTATATTCTGTTTCTTCAGAAATAAGAGATATTTGTTCGTGCAAGATGGTCCGCTTTTTTCTGGAAGACCTTACAGAGGGTTTGTTAGTTTGCCGATTTGTCAGTGGTGAGCATTACGCGGAAATCAGGGGGACCTCTCACTTTATTTTTCAGGAAGATTCAATTATATCTGCTGCTTTCCTGGAAAAGAACTCAGTCTACTCTTCTTTAAAAAAAGGAAGCAACTCCAAGCCAAAAGAATTTGAGAAAAAATATGGCGTTGGCGCTTCTCTCGCTATTCCGGTACTGGAGCAAGGCAAAAGCATTGGTGTCATCTGTCTCGATTGGAAGGAACCCGATCAGAATCTTTCCGGGGATGATATAGATGTTATCAAAAAATTTCTTATGGAAATTGCCCCGGGTATTCTTCAGGCCCATCGTTTCCACCAGAGGATAGCTATTTCCAGGCAAATAGACGCGAGTAGAAAGCGTGAGGCCGCCCATATGATGTTAAAGTCCGCTGTTAAGCTGATTGATAAATTGACACTGGCTTCTGTCCTGGTTCCTAAATATATTTTTACGGTTGCTTCCAGTAAAAAAGCAGAGTCTCAGGATACCATGGAAATTCTTGCAACTTTTGCCAGAGATATTACTGATAAAGATACTTATGAAAGGAACCTACAGGTAAGCGTATTAAAAGATGAAAGCCTTATAAGCCAGGTTGTTGAGTATGATACGGAAAAAGGAATAATAAAAAAAGGAAAGCATCCGAAACCTCTTTATATCCCCGATGTAATGAAACAAAAATTTGCGCGAAAATCAATTGCAGAAAAATTAGGTTTATGCTCTCTATATATGGTTCCCCGTTTTGACTCGAACACAAACCAGGTGGTTTGTATTAACAACTACTTTACAGAAAAAGAATATAGTTTTAGTCCGTTTGAAAAAGAACAATTAGAAAATCACGCTATGATGGTAGAACAATTGATCCAGGAAACAAGTAAGGAACATATTGAAATAAATGTTTTGAATGAAATCAGGGAACTTCGATCAGCTAAACAGACTGATTTTAAATCATTTTTAAGAAAGATTCTCTTTAAGGCTACTGAGTTGATCGGAGCTGACACCGGCACGATCTCCCTTGTTCAAAAGATTGGAGACCGTAAATGGCTTGCGGTTGATGGAGAGGGTAGGGAAATTATCGGGGTAAAATCTAGGGAATGGGAGAAGCAATATATTCCACGGCTAAAAGTTGGAGGGGAGGAACTCACAAGAAAAGAGAGGTCTCTTACAGGTTATTCCGCGTTTTTGCGAAAACCCATTCTGAGCAATAATGTCGAAGCAGAAATTCAAAATAGAGGGTTTTATCAAAAAGTCAGCGACTCTGTGAAGTCTGAACTTGCTGTGCCAATACAATATGGTGACGATATTCTTGGGGTTATAAACCTAGATAGCTTTGAAGAAGATTATTTCATTATGGAACATCAGAGAATACTGGAAATTATTTCAGAGTTAGTAGGGAAGGATATTTATGGTTATCTACATATTGGTGAATTACAACAGGAAATCGACCGTTTAAAAAAGGATATTACATACCGCGATCCTTCTGTTCATTCTTATACCCTTGGAAATGTAATCGGCAAAAGCAGGGCAATCCGTTCAGTGATCAGGGAAATTGATATTATTGCAGAATCTATTTGTAACAGGATGTTACGCTGGGAAGGGGGATCAGAGAGTGAAGATTTGCCCGGGCTGCCTTCTATTTTAATTACCGGAGAAACAGGTTCAGGAAAAGAATTTTTCTTTAACAATATATATTCTCGGTTAAATGAACTGTTCCAATTGGCAAATTTAAAAAAAACGAAATTAAGAGTAAAAAAAACCAATATAGCGGCATTTAGCGGTGAGTTAACTTATAGTGAACTGTTTGGGCATAAGAAAGGAGCTTATACCGGGGCTGATACTGACCGAATAGGAATACTGGAGGAGGCAAATAGAGGAGTAGTTTTTTTGGATGAGATAGGGGATGCGGACCACCGTGCGCAGGTGCAACTACTGCGTTTTTTAGATAGTGGAGTCTTTACACGCCTTGGAGATAATCATTCAAGGCATTCAAAGCTTCTCCTTGTAACAGCTACGAATAAAGATTTACAAAAAGAGATTCGTGCCGGAAGATTTAGAGAAGACTTGTTTCACAGAATCAGGGAATTTACTATAGATATACCTTCCTTAAACGAGCGTCGTGAGGATATTGTTGACCTGGCCACTCATTTTCTCGGAAAGTTATACTCCACGTATAAAAAACATGGTGAAAAAGGGCCTGTCCCATTTCCAGATAAGGAAGCTGCTGCTTATTTAACCCAATACAATTACAGGGGGAATGTTCGAGAACTAAAAAATATTCTTCTTCGGACTCTTTTATCTCGTTCCGGCCCTGCGATTAGAAAAATTGACGTGGTCAGAGCGAGCAAAGAAACAGAAAAAGGGAAAATATCTAAAATAGATGTAAACGATCTTAATGAATCTGCTGCTCTAAAAATATTACACCAGGTAACGGATGAGGAACTCGACTTTTGGGAAGCGGTATACAAACCGTATTCCGAAAATATGATAACAAGACAGATGGTAAAAAGTGTAATGACTTTAGCTGGTGAAAAATTTGGACGTGGTTTACCAGAAATTGCTGTTCAATTAAAAGTTTGCAATAAGAACTTTAAAGAAAACCAAAGCGAAAGAAAAAAATTTATTTCCTTTAAAAACTTTCTTTACAAAACAATAAAAATTAAAGCCTTGCCATAGAAGGAGGAAAAAGTTTTGGAAGAGCGGAGAGAATTTGTACGTATTTCTTGCAAGATTGAAGTGGAATCAAAAACGGGAAAAAACTGGTTTATGTTAAACAGCACCAATATAGGTTTGGATGGAATAATGCTTACATGCGGATCAGATATTGAAAAACTAAATAAATTAGGTATTGGCAGTGAGAAAGAAGCTTTTTTGTCTTTTTATCTCGCTGATCAAAGTGATGTAATTAAAATTTCCGGCAGGATTGTACATGTGGAAAGAAAAAAAGACCCGGTTAATGGCAGTGAAGCTTCTTTTATAGGTGTCAAGTTTAATGAAGTCTCTGATCAAATCAGCGAGCAAATAAAAAAATTCATTTCCAGCAAGAAAGAAAAGCCAATTATTTAATTTATTGGTTTGAATAGAAATAGTCTATTACTAAAGTTATTAGCTCTAAAATAACTATTGCAGCTAAAAAAATGTAATCATTTTTTTTACTTCCCTCTTAATATAATTATCGGCTTAACTACAAATTTGTTTTAGGTAAACTTGAATGGAAAAAATATGGCACAAATTTTATGAAGAAGATGTTCCGAAAATCCTTGATTACCCTCAAGTTTCTGTTTCTGAACTTTTAGATAAAACTGCATTAAAATTTCCAGGGAAAACCGCTCTTATTTTTTTTGGAAATAAAATCAGCTACCGGGAACTAAATAGTATTGTAAACCGTATTGCATCGGCTTTAGCAGACATTGGTGTAAAAAAAGGAGACAGGATTGCCCTTATTTTGCCAAACTGCGTTGAATTTGTCATAGTTTATTTTGCCGCTTTGAAGATAGGAGCAATTGTTGTCCCCACTAACCCGATATACAGTCATCGAGAAATGGAATTTCAGTTAAAGGATTGCGGTGCGGAAACAGCGGTGATCCTGGACGTGCTTTATAATAAATATAAAGATGTGTTGGCTGGATCACCGGTTACAA
The DNA here is from genome assembly GCA_036011265.1 of Nitrospinota bacterium. GTDB lineage: Bacteria > Nitrospinota > Nitrospinia > CAJXCL01 > CAJXCL01 > CAJXCL01. The sequence goes on from DASCNB010000015.1 coordinate 12,525, forward strand.
AGTGTATAATTACTTCCATAAAAGATTTTCTTCCTTTGGCAAAAGGTCTTATCTTCCCGATAAAAATGTGGTTGGAACACGTTGATTATAAAGTAGAGGAAAAAGAAGGCCTTTTTTTATTTAAAAATCTACTGGATAAATATGAAGAAATCTCCGAATCTGTTTCTATTGACATGGAAGATATAGCTCTACTTCAATATACAGGAGGGACCACCGGCGTTTCCAAGGGGGTAATCTTAACGCACAGAAATCTTGTAGCCAACGCTTACCAGGGCCGTTTGTGGGTGCCGATTCTAAAAGACGGTCAGGAAAAAGTGCTTCTGGTTTTACCCTTGTTTCATATCTTTGCTCTAACAGTCGGGTTGAACATTTCAGTTTTATTAGGCGCATCAATTATTTTACTCCCTCAATTTAAAATAAAAGAAGTATTTAAGTCATTAGAAAATTACAAAGTGACCTTTTTCCCAGCGGTACCCAGTTTGTTTGTCATTATGAATAACTCTCCTCTCATCAAGAAATACAAACTGTCTTCTCTCCGTTTCTGTATAAGTGGTGGCGCAGCATTGCCTCCGGAAGTATTGGAAAAGTTCGAAAAGATAACAGCGGTAAAAATCTATGAAGGTTATGGACTCAGTGAGGCATCGCCTTCTACCCATTTCAATCCTATCACTGAAAACCGTAAAAAGGGAACTATCGGCTTGCCGTTGCCGGGAACAGATATGAAAATTGTGAAAGGGACATTTTTTGAAAGAAATCAGGCCCCGGAACACGAAGGGGAATTATTAATCAGTGGTCCCCAGGTAATGAGAGGTTATTGGAACAGACCGGATGAAACAAAAAAAGTTTTGAATAAAGGATGGCTGCATACAGGGGATATCGCGAAAATAGATGAACAGGGGTTTTGCCAGATAATCGATAGAAAAAAAGAAATGATTCTTGTTGGAGGCAATAATGTCTATCCAACGGAAATTGAAAAAATTCTTTATGAGAAATCTGAAATTCAGGAAGCGGCAGTCATAGGATTGCCGGATAAAAGCCGCGGTGAGTTTATTAAAGCCTTTGTTGTTTTAAAAGAAGGAGCTTATTTAAAGGAAGAGGATGTTATAGATTATTGCAAAGAGAACCTTTCACATATCAAAGTTCCCCGCAAAGTCGAATTTAGAAATGAACTTCCAAAAAGTTTAATAGGCAAGATACTAAAAAAAGTTTTAAAGGAAAAAGAATTAAAAAAAATTACTCAAACTTAGAAAAACTATTCCACGTATTCTCAATTTTTCCGCTTCCTGACCATTCAAATAAACCGGACTTAAGTTTTTTAGTTCCATTTAAGATCGAATATTC
>DASCNB010000016.1:0-6958 GCA_036011265.1 Nitrospinota bacterium
CCGCTTGATCAGTAGCAATACTGTCCCAGATATCTTCAACCAGTCTTATCCTATCTTCAATCGGAAGATTACGTAAATAAGCTGTCATAGTTATTTCCCCCGTTTACATTGTAACATTATTTCACTCAAAAAAAGAAATCGCGTCAAGTCTGCTGATGGCTCACAATATTGTACAATAAGTGATTATATACCCCATGACCATTGAATCAAGTGATTTTTGCCACAAAGTCAACAAGAGAAAAGCGGTCAGCACTCAGCTTTCAGCAGTCAGCATTACATCTTCGAACTCAACCTCCTTCGGCAATGCCTGTCCTGAGTTAATCGAAGGGCTCAGGACAAGTTCTCAAGAGGGGAATCAACCTTTTTCAGTCAGATAAAGCAAAAATATTAGACGTGAGCTAAGCTCAGCTTTGCGGGATAACAGGATGAACATGATATTTTAAATCTTGAGGAAATCGTGAGGCTTAAAAAATAAGTTAGCTTCTCGATTACTTCGAGATTACTCAAGATAGATCTAATAAAGGATCAGGCTTGCTATTATTAAGTGAGTTTTTTTAGAAGTGCCTTTAAAAAATCTGTGGTAATCTAGACAGGGTAAACAGAAAAAACCAAGCTTTGCATAAGTCGTTGTACTCTGCATAAGGCACTGTAAAAGGCAAAAACCAAACAGTGCCTAAAAAAGGTAAAAAACTAACAACGACTAAGCTTTGCATAAGTCGCAGTACAAGGAAAGATTTGCCCCCTTTTCTAGTTCTAGAAGTTCTTCGATTTAATTTCTATGTAGCGCGGATTTTTTTTGGGGACTTTAAATTTTATTGAGGATAAATTTATGTCATTTGAAAATCTGGGTCTTCGACCGGAAATACTGAGCGGAGTTAAATTTCAGGGCTATACTGAGCCAACACCTATTCAGCGACAGGCTATCCCGGTCATTATTGAAGGTAGAGACATTCTCGCCGGGGCACAGACTGGCACGGGTAAAACAGCAGCTTTCACACTGCCGCTTCTACATATTCTGACCACTCAGGACCGTCTCGGTGGGCATCATCCCAGGGCCCTCGTTCTTGCGCCTACTCGCGAACTGGCGGCCCAGGTCGGCGAAAGCATTGAGACTTACGGGCAGGGTCTTCGCGTACGTTCATCGGTTATTTTTGGAGGCGTTCCCATTAATCCTCAGATAAAACAGTTGCGAAAGGGCGTTAACATCGTCATCGCTACTCCGGGCCGTCTTCTGGATCTTGTCAGTCAAAAAGTCCTCGATCTTTCTCATATTGAAGTGCTGATTCTTGACGAGGCGGACCGCATGCTGGATATGGGCTTCATTCATGACATCCGTAAAATTATTCGCATGCTACCCAAGAAGCGGCAAACTCTATTTTTTTCCGCGACTTATTCGAAAGAGATCAAAGCTCTGTCAGATACTATTCTCTTCAAGCCGAAGTTGGTTGAAGTGGCACGCCAGAATGCGCCGGCAGAAAACGTTGATCAATCTGTTTATCGCGTGCCAAAGTCTCGCAAGTGCGCATTGCTGTCTCATATTATTTCAGAAGACAATTGGAACCAGGTGCTGGTGTTCACGAGGACCAAGCACGGCGCCAACCGTCTGGCAAAGCAGTTAGATAAGAACGGTATAATGGCGGCTGCCATTCATGGCAACAAAAGTCAGTCGGCACGAACGCTTGCTCTGGCAAATTTCAAAGCTTATAAAGTACGTGTTCTTGTGGCCACGGACATTGCTTCTCGAGGTCTGGACATCGACCGCCTTCCTCACGTGGTGAATTACGATATGCCCCATGTCGCGCTAGATTATGTACATCGCATCGGACGCACCGGTCGTGCCGGCAGCAGAGGAGAGTCGATTTCTCTGGTTACCGACGAAGAGGCAGTATTGTTACGTGCTATTGAGCGCCTGATTAAAAAGGTGATTCCTGTTAAACGTATTGAAGGCTTTTCGCTTTCGGAGAAAGTTCCGGACAATAACAAGAACACTGGAGTTGAAGCTCATAAACGGCGCCGTAGCAGCGGTAGCAAGAAAAACGTCTTCCGGAGTGGTAAATCACGTGGGTTCAAAAGCAATGGTGGCGGCGAGAGACACAGAAGGTCCCCTAAGCGATAAGAAGTATTACGTCATTGTCTCATCTGTTTCTATTTAATCGTGCCATTTTTTAGGAATGTTTTCGACGAATAGCATGGACCACTTCGTCGAGCTGTTGAAGAAAGCGAGACCGGTCACTCTTTTTTAACGGAGGAGGCCCGCTGGTAATCTCGCCTGCTTCACGAAGTTCTGACAACAGGTTCCGGGTTGCGACGGCTTCACCGATGTTGTTTTCTGTGAACGGCTTTCCGGTAGGACCAATTGCACGAGCGCCTTCCTTCAAGCAACGGCCTGCAAGCAGAATATCTGCGGTAACCACGATATCGTCAGGTTGAATGTGTTCGACAATCCAATCATCAGCCGCATCGAATCCGCCCTCGACAACTTCGAGAGCAATCCATAGTTCATCCGGAGCTCGCATCCAGGAGTTGGTCACCAACGTAACATCAAGGCGACATCGGCTTGCGACGCGGTACACCTCCTGTTTAACCGGGCACGCATCAGCATCGACAAAGATGTGTAGCAAACGAGGTCCTCCCATGACCAGCGAGAAATAATATCTGTCTCTGGGCCGTATTCTCATAAAAAGGGGACAAATAAAAATATAGCATTTGGAATGGATACCCAGCAAACCCGTGGAACTTAAAATAATTGAAGATCCCCGAAACAGGATCCCCTATCCTACAATAAATAACAAGACTGCGACTACGCTCGCCAAGCACTTTCCAGCTTTGCTTGGCCTGATTGTTTAGAGGTATTTGAAAGTTACTGCTGACGTTTACGATCATTCTTTTGGGTTTTATTTCTTACCGCTATTTTGTGTCGTTTGCCTCCGGTTTACTTTTTCTTGAGCATTGGGACAATTACTCCGTAGAGACAGTGCAATCCGTTTTCGGTCTTCATCCACTCCGGTAACCCAGACGCGAACTGTTTGTCCAACTTTAACAATGGTTGAAGGATCTTTTACAAAACTATCAGACAATTGACTGATATGGGCCAATCCATCTTGATGAACACCAATGTCAATGAAGGCCCCAAAATTAGTAACGTTCGTTACAACACCCGGTAGCTGAGAGCCAACTTCCAGGTCACTCATTTTTTTTACATTTTCAGCGAATGAAAAGGGTTCAAATTGGTTTCGCGGATCACGACCCGGTTTGGTCAGTTCGATCATGATGTCGGTAAGTGTGGGCAGGCCCACATCTTCACATACATATTTATTTAGATCAATGTTGCGGCGTTTTTCATCGTCTTTCATGAGCCCGGTAACAGTCGTATTGTTGTCTTTGCATATTTTCTTAAGTAAGTCATAGCGCTCCGGGTGAACAGCGGATGTATCAAGGGGATTTTTTGCGTTGCGAATTCTGAGAAATCCTGCAGCCTGCTCGAAGGCCTTTGGCCCCAGTCGTTTAATTTTCTTCAATTGGGTTTTACTGGTGAATGCGCCATTTTCGTCTCGATAATCTACAATATTTTTGGCGAGCTGTGGTCCGAGTCCGGATACATATGAGAGTAATGGCGCGCTTGCTGTATTGAGTTCAACCCCTATGGCATTCACACAACTCATGACCGTATGATCGAGGCCATTTTTTAAAGATGTTTGGTCGACATCATGTTGATATTGCCCGACTCCAATGGACTTTGCATCAATCTTAACAAGTTCAGCCAGGGGGTCGGCCAGGCGTCTCGCAATGGAAACAGCACCCCTCACGGTAATATCGTGATTTGGGAACTCTTCGCGTGCTAATTCGGATGCCGAATAGATGGAAGCGCCACTTTCATTGACTTGCACGATAATCGGGGAAGTGGGTAGTTTACAATTGCGCACAAAAGTTTCTGTCTCGCGGCTGGCTGTTCCGTTGCCGATAGCAATCGCTTCTATTTTGTATTTATCAACAAGTTCTGCAATCATCCTACGGGCTTTTTCTATAGCATCACCCGAGTGGGTTGGGTAAATCACGGTATCCGTTAAAAGCTTGCCCTGTGGATCAAGGCATACAACTTTGCAGCCGGTCCGAAATCCCGGGTCGATTCCAAGAACCGCTTTTTCGCCTAGCGGAGCTGCCATCAATAATTCTTTAAGGTTATCGCGAAATACTTTGATAGCTTCTCTGTCGGCGGCTGCTTTTAAAGATGCTCGAAGTTCTGTCTCCATGCTTGGTGCTAATAGACGTTTATAGCTGTCAAGAATGGCAAGATTTACTTGGTCTCTGGAAAAAATTTCAGGACGCAAAAATTTGCATTGAAGTTCCTTGATTGCCTCATCTTCTGTTGGGCGAATGATCACCTTGAGCAGTCCTTCAGATTCACCGCGAAAGATAGCAAGCAGTCTATGACTTGGGACAGAACCGGCTTTTTCGTTCCAGTCAAAATAATCACGGTATTTTTGGGCCTCCTTTTCCTTCTTTTTTATCACTGAAGAAGCAAGGTTGGCTTTACTTTCAAAAAGGTGTCGAAGTGTGGTCCGTGCTTCCAGGTTTTCATTAATTTCTTCGGCAATAATATCTCGTGCACCTGCCAAAACATCTTCGGAAGAGTTAATACCAACTTCGGCATTGATATAGTTAGCAGCTAAGGCATTTCCATCTTTCGCTTCATGGAAAATTTGATTTGCCAATGGTTCTAAACCTTGCTCACGTGCTACAGTTGCCCTGGTGCGGCGTTTGACCCGAAAAGGGAGGTACAGGTCTTCTAAACTTTTAAGAGAGGCAGCATTGTCTATATTTTCTTTTAAAGTATCCTTATAAAGGTCACGCTCCTCCAAAGACTTTATGATGGACTCACGTCGTTTATCTAATTCTTCAATTTTAAGACTATGATCACGGATTTCTGCAATGGCTACTTCATCGAGCGAACCGGTACTTTCCTTTCGGTAGCGTGCAATGAAAGGAATAGTTGCTCCATCTTTTAATAGATTGAGTACGGAATTTACCCTGTCCGGATTAAACCCGAGATCTGATGCGATTGTTTTAGCTGTATTCATAGGCCTTCTCTTTGCTTATTGAGTGAGTTATTCTAACGAATTATACCAGTCAGTGCATTTCTTATTTTTTGCGGCAATAAACAATTTTCTAAGAGGAAGGTTTTCTTAAAATAGTTTTTTTAATTTTCCTTGAAGGGATGTCTGACGATTCCTTTTTCAGTCAGATAAAGCAAGAATATTAGACGTGAGCTAAGCTCAGCTTTGCGGGATAAGAGGATAAAGATGATATTTTAAATCTTGAGGAAATCGTGAGGCTTAAAAAATAAGTTTTTGCTTCTCGATTACTTCGAGATTACTCAAGATAGATCTTTTGATTAACAGGAGTTATATTCAGTCAATCCGGTCAAACTTTCTTATGTCTTTCTTGATGCGATTGTTAGACATAATTGACCTATGTTAAAGCAGTCTCCCCGGTAGTTTTAGGAATATGTTGAATGCCCAATAATCCGTCAATTGATAGGTCCTCATCTATTAAAGGCCAATGGATACCGTATCCTGATGGAGAAATTTGATAATTATTTCTCTCAAGTTGAGATGCATTTGCTAATTTTGGTGAGATATCTGATAAATGAAAGGTATATTCTTTAGAATCGATTCGGGCAATTAATTCATTGTTCTTAAATATAATTTTTTCGATTTTGTGATATTTTTTCATTCTAATTTGCAGTTTGTAATTTGATTTTTATTTTTATTTTGCGGTTTACTACAGTAGGTATAGTTCGATTGCTTCTTTGATATTTTTGAGCGCGTCATCTTTTGTTTCCCCTTCGCTAATGCAACCTGGCAAGCTTGGAACATACGCTGTAAAGCCTCCCTCATCGCTTGGCTCAAGAACTACTTTTAAATTCATAACATCCTCAAAAAATTTTAATTTAAAAAAGCAACTAAGATAAAGATAACACAGAAATAAACCTTAAAAAATCAAAATTTAACATTAATATTAAATCTACAGTTTACCTGATATACAAAGTGCAGCAGGAAATAACGCTTTCAAATATCACCATATTGCTTAAAGACAACACACCCCGTCACAGAATGCGACACCCCTCCTTCGGCAAGCTCAGGACAAGTTCTCAATAGGGGAATTAACCTTTTCCAAGTCAGAAAAAGTAAAAATATTAGACGTGAGCTAAGCTCAGCTTTGCGGGATAACAGGATAAAGATGATATTTTAAATCTTGAGGAAATCGTGAGGCTTAAAAAAAAAATTTGCTTCGCTTTGCAAAGAGTGGCCTCGCAGATTCGCTCACAGAAGAGTACCTGCGAAGTCTGGATTCCCGATAGATTCATTCGGGAATGACATGGGGGAAAGGGGAGAGTTGGATTTATAAAAAGGGGATTTGGGTCACACAGTAGAGCATATTGTTATGTTCTTTTTTTCCACTGTCGTGGATGCCGACTACCATGCATAACTGCAAGGACCACGATCGAGTCTTCCCCGACTCGATAAAATATCCCAAAAGGAAATCTGTGTACCACAGCACGGCGAGTTTGCCTATGCACTACAGGGTAAATATTTGGATTTTCTGAGATTGCATCTAATGCAATTAGAACGTCATCAAAGAAATTTTGGCCGAGACCTTCACGTTGCCTCTCATACCATGTCGCAGCATCTTCAATATCTGCCTCAGCTTCTGGTCGAAGGTGAACCTTAAGACTCACAACCGTTTCCTGATGTCTGCTATTGCTTCACCGGCTAAACGGCCTTTAAGTCCGTCCGCTTCGTAAGTATTTAAGCGTCTATCAAGTTCCTCTTTTTGTTCATCGGTTAATGGCAACGCCGCTTGATCAGTAGCAATACTGTCCCAGATATCTTCAACCAGTCTTATCCTATCTTCAATCGGAAGATTACGTAAATAAGCTGTCATAGTTATTTCCCCC
>DASCNB010000017.1:0-13387 GCA_036011265.1 Nitrospinota bacterium
GGTTATTACATAGATGAAATGAGAAGAATTTTTAAAGAGTTTGGCCTGCCGGAGGATTTAACGGCATTACCGCACGTGGAATCATCTTTTCAAATCGGAGCTTATTCAAAATCAGGCGCAGTTGGAATATGGCAGTTTATTCGTTCCACAGGAAAGCGCTATATGAAGATTAACTATGCTGTTGATGAAAGGCGGGACCCGATAAAAGCAACAATCGCGGCAGCGAAACTTCTAAAGAAAAATTACGAAGAACTTGGGAACTGGCCACTTGCTATTACCGCTTATAACCATGGGTTGAACGGTATGAAGCGGGCTAAGAAAAAGCTGAGGTCGGATGACATAGTTGATGTCATCAATGCTTATAAAAGCCGAAGATTCGGATTTGCTTCTGAAAACTTTTACGCGGGATTCCTTGCAGCGTTAAAAGCCTCTAAAAACTATAAAAAGTATTTCCCCGGGGTTAATTTTTATCGACCAAGACATTCCGACAGTTACAAACTTCCTGAATATGTAAATATCAAAACTTTATCAAAACATTTCAATATCACTGTGAAAAAGATTGCTCTGTATAACCCGTCCCTGAGACCTCCCGTCTTAAAAGCCGAACAGTTTATACCTGCGGGGTTTGTTTTTCATCTGCCCAAAAATCACGTTTCTAATTTACGTGTGGCCTTCTCACGAATACCCGGAAAAGAGAAATTCGGCTCACAAAAAAGAACTAGATGGTATAGAGTTCACCGCGGTGATACTCTCGGAAGAATCGCAAAACGTTTTGGCACATCAGTCAGGGCATTAAAGCAAAGGAACCAAATTTCAAGATCAGGAATCATTTATGTGGGGCAGGTTTTGCAGCTTCCCGGAAATGGAAGAGTGAGGACAGCTTCTTCGCAGAAAAGAAAAACTGCGCGTCAGCAGATAAACCGGGACAAAGTTTTCAGCGGAAACTATAAAACAATCGTAGTAAGAAAAAATGAAACGCTTGATATCATAAGCAGTAAAAATGATGTAAGCATAAAGACTATTTTGAAAGAGAACGATATTAAAAACCGCAACAAGATATACCCTGGGCAGGTTTTACAGATACCAGAGATGGTAGCTAAAAAGAATAAAGTTAAGCTTGCTAAATTGAAAAATCCTAAAAAAGATAAATCAACGCGTCTTGAAAAAGCGTCAGTAAACAAAATTGAACTGGCAGAAGTTAAAACTTCAACAGCTGTTGATGAAGGTCAAGAAACTTCAAATCACTTATTGCCTGTTTCAGTGAAGAAAGACTCGAAAGACAACTACCTGGCCGGGGCTATCTTTGTTCAAGTGGATGAAACATTAGGCCATTATGCTAGGTGGAGCAAAGTTTCAGTGCAACTTATCAGGAAGATTAACGGGTTCAGGTATGGGCGTTTTATTCGTTTAAATCAAAAAATCAAGATCCCTTTTTCCCGTGTTACCCCGGATGTGTTTTTTCAGAAAAGAAGTGAATACCATAAAAGCATCCAGGAGGACTTTTTTGAGAATTATAAGGTGAAACATACTATTGAATATACTGTAAAACCGAGAATGACTGTCTGGGAAATCTGCAATGAAATCTATGATATTCCGTTATGGCTATTAAGGAAATATAATCCGAAGACTGATCTTGAAAACCTCAAAAAAGGTGAAAAACTTACCATTCCCATCGTTACTTAAATGGATTATTTCTGACCGTGATTATGGCTCTTAATAGCGGCAAATAAAAGAAATTTCCTTCCATGTTTTCTCTCCTCAATTTAAGCTCCCTACGTTAGGCCTGAAATAAAATGGCACAGGGCAAACAGTGGGGAAGGCCCGTTAAAGACTTTCGTTGTTATTTCAATCATGAATGCTATAGAATAAGAAGAAAATAACACAATACAAATTTCAAATTCATGGTTCCGCATTTCCGCATGACAGTATTTGTTAACTTGACCCCTTCGGCAAGCTAAAGATAGGCTCTGTCAAAAGGTTGTTTGGATTTTAGAATATTGGCATTTATTTGGAATTTTGCATTTCGTTTTGATTTCGGTTTTCCATAATCTATGCTTTAAAAATAAGGAGGTGCTGCTATGTCTGAATATGAAACTTCTATGTCTCGTATGGCTGTTGAGCAGTTTGAGCGTGCGGCTGAATACCTGGATTTGGATCCCAACATCTCGGAAAGGTTAAAAAGACCTCAAAGGGCACTCATTGTGTCTATTCCGATCAGAATGGATGACGGAAGCATTAAGGTTTTTGACGGTTACCGGGTGCAGCATAATGTGGCGTTAGGACCCTGCAAAGGCGGTATAAGGTACCATCATGGAGTAAACCTTGGGGAAGTTACAGCCCTGGCGATGTGGATGTCCTGGAAATGCGCGATTGCTGGTCTGCCACTGGGAGGAGGAAAGGGAGGTATACGTTGCCATCCGGAAACCATGTCGCGAAATGAATTGCAAAATATGACTCGAAGGTATGCGGCGGAAATTTTTTTGTTTATAGGTCCGGACAAAGATATCCCTGCCCCGGACATGGGAACCAACCAGCAAACCATGGCCTGGATCATGGATACGTACAGTCAACATAGAGGGTTTTCAACGCCTGGGGTTGTGACCGGAAAACCTGTTTCTATTGGAGGCTCTCTTGGAAGAATTGAAGCAACCGGTCGGGGAGTCGTCAGTACTGTTGTAGAAGCGGCAAAGTGTTTGAACCTGAATTTAAATGGCGCTACTGCAGCGATACAGGGGTTTGGAAATGTGGGTTCTATCTCCGCTAAATGCCTGTCCCAAAACGGATGTAAACTAATAGCCGCCAGTGATTCAAAAATAGCCATAACAAACTCTAAAGGTTTAGATGTTGAAAAATTGATTGAACATAAAAAACAGAATAAAAGCCTGGAAGGATTCCCCGAAGCCAAACCTATTTCTCATGATGAACTGTTGGAAATTAAATGTGATATTTTGATCCCGGCTGCTTTAGGCGGAGTAATTAACAAAAAAAACGCGTCAAAAATTAACTGCAAAATTATTTCTGAAGGAGCTAATGGGCCTACGACTAATGAGGCGGATGAAATTCTGAGTGACAAGGGGGTCTTTGTCATCCCGGATATCCTAGCAAATTCAGGAGGGGTAATTGTTTCTTATTTTGAATGGGTTCAGGACCTTCAAAATTTTTTCTGGTCCGAAGAAGAAATTACTAATAATTTGCAAAAAATTATTGAAAAATCATTTCACGAGACTCTTAACCTCTCTCAGAAAAAAAAGGTTCCCATGAGAATAGCCGCTTTGATGCTTGGAATAAGGAAAATTTCTGATGCAATGCTCATAAGAGGTCTTTATGCATAACAATTATAAAACAAATATCCCGGAAATAGACGATAAAATCAGTTCACTCGTCAACAATCATTTCGCTTCGGAAAATAAAGATTTCCTCCATCAAATGTTCACCTCAGTAGCAAAAATAGGGTTGGAATCCTCTGATACAGGAGAGTTGAAATTGTTAAACCGTAATATCAAAGAATTGAGATATGCTTTCCGTGTTTTCTCAGAATACCTCGAAATCAGGAAAGTCGTAATCTTTGGGTCATCAAGAACACCAGAGAACCAGGCTGAATATAAAATGGCTAAAGAATTTGCGCAAAAAATAGCTAAGAAAAATTTCATGGTTATAACAGGCGCGGGCGAGGGAATAATGGAAGCCTCCAACAAAGGCGCGGGAAAAGATAAAAGTTTTGGAGTCAACATATTATTACCTGTCGAACAAAAACCGAACAAGTTTATTTCGAATGAGCGGCTCATCAATTTTAAATACTTTTTTACAAGAAAACTTGTTTTTCTTAAAGAATCCGATGCCACAGTTTTATTTCCGGGTGGATTCGGCACTCTTGATGAAGGTGCTGAAGTTTTGACATTAGTCCAAACAGGGAAAAGCAAACCCAGGCCTATTATTTTCCTTGAACCGGAAGGAAGCAATTTTTGGAAAGAATGGAATAACTTTATCAAAAACAAATTGCTCAAAAATAATTATATTTCAAAAGAAGATTTGTCTTTATTCCAGGTAGTCAGCAATATTGATCAGGCAATTGAAGAAATTGAAAATTTTTATTCTGTTTATCACTCCATAAGATTTGTTAAAGACAAAACTGTTTTGAGGTTAAAGAAACCGGTTCCGAATGAAACGTTGCAAAAAATAAATGAAGTTTTCAAGGATATTTTAACTGATGGTAATATTGAAGCCGGGCTGCCTCTTAAAGATGAAGTTAAAAATAACGAACATGTGGATCTCCCAAGATTAATTATGTTATTTAACCGCAAAAATTTTGGGAGGTTAATGGAGCTTATTCGTTTTATAAATAAAAACGTAGCTTAATATTTTAGTTTACCCCTTCTGGTTCCAAGTTGCACATGCACCCCAAATACATCTTAATTGCCTGATTTTCCAATTTTCAGCCTTATCAGCATAATAGTACCAAACAAAATGAGTGGAATGCTTAGTATCTGTCCCATATTGATAGGCAAGCCGGCTTCAAATCCGGATTGGTTTTCTTTTAGAAATTCAACAAAAAACCTGAATGTAAATACGTTGACTAAAAACGTGCCAAGTAAAAGACCGGGCGCTATTTTATTGCGCTTGATAAGATATATTTTAATGAGGACAATAAATATTATTAAATATGCAGAAGATTCATATAATGGAGTGGGATGTCGAGGTATCATATCCAGCCGCGAAAAAATAAATGCCCATGCAACAGCAGCAGGTTTTCCTACTATCTCTGAATTAAAAAGGTTGCCGAGCCTTATAAAGAACCCACCGAGAGCAACAACTATTGCCATGCGATCCAATAACCATAGATATTTCTGATCGGGCTTTCTCCTCGAGTATATGTATAATGCCAAAAAAATTCCAATTGCGCCTCCGTGGCTTGCAAGCCCTCCTTCCCAAACTTTCAGGATTCTAACAGGGCTGCTGAAATAGTATACCGGATCGTAAAAAATGCAATGTCCTAACCGGGCCCCTAATAAAGTGCCGATAATCATGTAAAGCAGTAATTCGTCAAGATCCTTTTCTGGCTTTTTCTCCTGCTTAAAAATCCACTGGATAATTAAAAATCCGGTAAAAAAGGAAGAAGCGAATAATAACCCATACCACCTTACCGCAAAAGGACCAATACTGAATATCTCCGGACTCACACCCCAAATTATCATTCTGTTATCTTTTATTATTTAAGAAAACTCTATTGCTGGTTCGAATCAACCTAAAGGATAACCTCGAACCAGCAATTGGCTGTGCTTACGATTCAAGCATAATTTAGATTTAAAATATAGCATACCAGTTACTGAAAGTATAAAAAATGCTTTTCAGAACTTCAATTAATTTGATTTATAGATATCAAATAATATAAAATTATAAAATACGATTTTTTTAAAATCATTTGTAATCAGGTACTTGCATGTCTAATGGAAAATTTATTTGGATGGATGGAAAGCTTGTCCGATGGAAAGATGCTAATGTCCATATAATGACCCATACTCTTCATTACGGATTCGGGGTTTTTGAAGGAATCCGTTGTTACAAAACAAAGAAAGGGTCGGCAATTTTCCGTTTGAAAGAACATGTATCAAGACTTTTTGATTCTGCTAAAATCATAGGAATTGAAATTCCTTTTACTCCAAAAAAAGCAAGGGATTCTATAATTGAGGTTGTTAAAAAGAATAAATTTAGAGAATGTTACATACGGCCTATCGCATATACTGGAGATGATAAAAGGGGTTTAAATTATCTCGGCAGTGCTATTCACCTTTCAATTGCTGCCTGGCCCTGGGGAACATACCTGGGTAAAGAAGGTCTGAATAAAGGAATACGGGTAAAGGTATCCTCTTTTACGCGTCATCATCATAATATTACAATGACTAAGGCTAAAGTTTGCGGAGCGTATATTAACTCTATCATGGCTAAAACGGAATCAGTCAGAGACGGCTATGATGAAGCGATTATGCTTGACGTCAATGGAAATGTCGCAGAAGGATCGGGGGAGAACATATTCATGGTAAAAAACGGAATAATAAAAACACCTCCACTTGTATCTGTTTTAGATGGAATTACCAGAAATTCGATTATAGAATTAGCAGTAGAAAAAAAAATTGAAGTGCGAGAAGAATTTTTTTCCAGGGACATGTTATATACTGCGGATGAAGTATTTTTTACAGGCACAGCTGCAGAAGTTACACCTATTCGAGAAATTGATAACAGAGTAGTAGGGAACGGAAAACCCGGCTCTGTAACTACAATGCTTCAAAAAGCCTATTTCAACGCAGTTCTCGGAAATAATAAAAAATACCGTAAATGGTTAACTTCTATATGAAATCAGCAGACAACCATCAGGGATCACTCATCAGAAAAATAAAAAGGTAATTGCTAAAAACCAACGTCAGATAATCGATTACAAAAATTGAACTGTTTCTAAAAGTTACTTTTTTTTTGCTGTAAACAGACACCAGCGAACTGAAAATTAAATTTAAAGGGGTTTTTATTTATGCCGATTTATGAGTATGAGTGTCAAAAGTGTGGTACCCATTCTGAAGTAATACAAAAGATTAGTGAGCCACCTTTAAAAAAGTGCGAAAGTAATGGGTGTAATGGCAAATTACGTCGTCTTATGTCAAATTCTTCTTTTGTGTTAAAAGGTTCGGGATGGTATGTGACTGATTATCCCTCTGAAGCGAGAAAAAAAGGAATGGAAAGCGAAAAGAAAAGCACCGTGTCTAAAACAGACAATGGAAAAAAAGCATCCGGGGATAAGACATCGGGTAATGGTAAAAAAGCATCTACTTCCAAACCGGCTAAAAATAAAAAAATTTCTACAAATTAAATCACAGCGCAACAAGTTAGCTCTACCACAATTGAGGCTCCCCGCAGCAAGCTACTGGGAATCTTCAGTGTAGAGTATAATTTATTTTAAGTTCGCTCACTATTCCCGCAATAAGCTGCTGAGAATACACTCGCTAAACACTTTCGGTATAGAAAACCCGAATTGGACGGTTTCCAAAGGAAAGCCGCCTGAAGGGTAGAGGCCATGGATGGCCACTAATCACATTTAATTTTCCAGAAAGACACCAAGAGTTTTTTAGTGGCTTTGAGGATAAAAATCCAATTCATTGAAAAAAGAAAAATTATATGAAAATATTTTTTCCAGCCTGAATGACGGGGTGATGGTTGTTTCCTGCAACATGGAAATAATCTTTATGAATCCCGCCCTCGAACATATATTCAACATTTCTGCATCCCATTATATAAATAAATCGTTTCTCGACTTCTCCGGGCAAAATATCCACTTAAATAATATAATTCAAAAAACGTTCCAAACCGGCCAAACCATTTTTGATTTCGAATATAATCTATTTGATAAATCTTATGAACTTTTCCCTGTTGATATTACAGTTTTGCCTTTACTGGAAGCAAACGATTCTATTGCAGGCGCTGTAATAGTTGTCAGGGATTTACGTCGCGTAAAAGAATTAAAAGAAAGAATGCGGTACCAGGAAGGGCTGGCTAACATGGAAACCATGGCGTCAGGAATGGCCCATGAAATAAAAAATCCCCTGGGAGGCATCAGGGGGTCAGCTCAGCTATTAAGGATGGAGTTGGAAAAGAGTGAGCTTAAGGAATATCTTGACGTTATTATTAAAGAGGTAGATAGAATTAACCATATTGTCGAAAATGTTCTTGGATTTACTAAACCTAAAAAAGCAATATTCAGACCTGTAAATATCCACAAAATCATTGAAGAGATTTTATTGTTACAAAAAGAATCTCCTCTTATGAAAAAAATTAAAATTAAACAGGAGTATGATCCGAGCTTGCCGTTTGTAAATGCAGATGAAAATAAATTAAAACAGGTTTTTTTAAATCTTATTCAAAACAGTCTTGAGGCAATGAAAAACCAGGGGACGTTAACATTAGCTACAAAACTAGACTCACATTTTCAAATCCTCACAAAAAAACATAGAGTTCCAACAAGAATGCTTGTGGTTGAGATAAAGGATACCGGTAAAGGAGTTCCTAATGAGATAATAGACAAACTATTCACTCCCTTTTTCACTACAAAAAGTAAGGGTACAGGACTGGGCCTTTTTATTTCTCACAAAATAATTGAAGAACACGGAGGTAGGCTTAAAATTGTCCAAAATAAGGATAAAGGATTTATTGCAAAGGTTTATATACCTCTAGAACATAAATTATTTTCATGATCATCGAAACATAAAGCATGGATGCGCTCGCTAAACACTTTCAAAATTTTATTTTTTGCTCACTACCATACTAACAAACTCAAACTAATCTTCCTCTGTTCTCTCTGTTTCTGCTTTCTTTCTTTTCTTTTTTTGTTATCATTGACTATATTCTTTTGTTTACCATGTATAAAATGATTGACAACAATAAAATATTAATCGTAGATGATGACGAAAGCATTCGTTGGGTGCTGGATAAAGGTCTGAAAAAAAAAGGGTACCAGGTGGACCTTGCTAAAAACGGCCGGGAAGGAATAAATAAGATTGAAAAACAGAACGACTATTTTATTGTATTCCTTGATATTTTTATGCCGGATATGAATGGTTTGGATGTTCTCCAGAAAATCAAAAAAGTCCAGCCCGGCCTTTTTGTAATAATCATGACCGCTCAGGGAACGATGAAAAACACTATTGAGGCAATGCAAAAGGGAGCTTATGATTACATAACTAAGCCTTTCGACCTGGAAGAAATTTATATTTTTTTAGAAAAAGTTTCAAAAGAAATAGAACAGCGGAAGAGAATCAATATCCTGGAAAGCGAGTTAAAAGAACGTATTGAGATAGGTGAAATAGTCGGCAAAAGCAAGGCCATGCAGAGGATTTTTAAAATAATTGGAAAGGCCGCTTCTTTAGATGTCAATGTTTTAATACAAGGTGAAAGCGGTACTGGTAAAGAACTTGTGGCAAGGGCTCTGCATCATAATTCGCACCGTGTCACCGAACCCTTTATCACCGTTAATTGCGCCGCCATTCCAAAAGACCTGTTGGAAAGTGAACTTTTTGGACACGAAAAAGGGGCTTTTACAGGGGCTGTTGATCAAAAAAAAGGAAAATTTGAATTAGCAAACAATGGGACTTTATTCCTCGATGAAATTGGAGATATGGACCTGCGGCTTCAGGCAAAAATCCTGCGAGTGCTACAGGATAAGGAATTTTACCGTGTTGGAGCAAAATCATCCCTTAAGTCAGGAGCCCGGATTATAGCTGCTACCAATCGGAATTTAGAGGAAGCTGTGGAAAATAAACAGTTCAGGGAAGATCTTTATCATCGCTTAAACGTCATTCTAATTATGATACCTCCGCTGCGTGAGCATAAGGAGGATATCCCTCTATTGGCCAAACATTTTGTCGAAAAAGTAGAGCAGGAAAGCAACCATGGGAAAATATATATTTCTCCCGAAGTTTTAAAGCTTCTACAACATTACGAGTGGAGTGGCAACATTCGGGAACTGGAAAATACTATAAAAAGAGCCGTAATCTTAAGTTCCGGTGGTACCATTCAGCCTGAGCATCTTCACTCCCATCTTTCCAAAAAGCTATTAGATTCAGAACTTGAGGGAATAAGCCCGGTAGTACAATTTCAAAAAGAGTTGTATAATCTATTTAAGAATGTCACAGATTGGGAAAATGGACGCATTTATGAAGATGCGATTCAATCTGTTGAAAAAGCATTGTTTCAGAATATTTTGGAAAAGAACGGTTGGAATCAGTCTCAGGCGGCAAGTGTTCTTGGTATTAACAGAAATACTCTTCGAAGGAAAATTGAAGAACATAAATTGAAGAAAGATGCCTCAAAAGAAAATAGTTAAAAAAGCAATGAAAAAGCAGAACCCTGTCATGAAATCTTTACTGATAGGTTCTTTGTCTCTGTTCCTAATTTGTCTGATTATTACGGTTATAGGCACAGCAGCTATTTTTTATCAGTTCTCCAAAGGTTTGCCGGATATCAGGGAATTAAAAAACTACAAGCCGAGTTTAACTACAAAAGTTTATTCCGATACAAACGAGCTGATCGATGAATTCTACATTGAGTACCGTGTTCTTGTCCCTCTTTCAAAAGTCCCAAATATTTTAATAAAGGCGTCGATTGCCGTGGAAGATAGTCGTTTTTTTGATCACCACGGAATAGATTTGTTTGGCATATTAAGAGCTTTCATAAAAAACGTCAAGGCTGGCAGAATTGTGGAAGGAGGAAGCACTATTACTCAACAGGTAGCCAAAACAATGTTTTTGACTCCTGAAAAAGCCATTAAACGAAAAATAAAGGAAGTCATTCTCGCATTAAGAATAGAGAGGCTTTTTTCAAAAGATGAAATCCTTGAAATATATTTTAACCAGATATATTACGGTCACGGTGCATACGGGGTTGAAGCCGCAGCCAAAACATACTTTGGGAAACATGTGGGACAGATTACATTAGCTGAAGCGGCTTTTATTGCCGGCCTTCCGCGAGCTCCTGTCTATTATTCCCCGTACAAATATATGGAGCAAGCCTGGAAAAGAAGAGCATATTCGTTAAACAGAATGGTGCGGGAAGGGTTTATTTCGGCAGAAAATGCAAAAAGAGCTGCAAACTCAGAGTTTAAACTGGCAGACCGATACAAGAAAAATAAAAACGCTTCACAATATTTTGTGGAGTATATTCGCCGGTACATTCAAAAGAAATATGGCAGTACTAACCTTTACAGAAATGGATTGAACATATTTACGACTTTAAATATCAAAGATCAAGAAATTGCGCACCAAACTATATTGAGAGGGTTAAGAAAAGCTGATAAACGTTATGGATATAGAGGTCCCATAGGGAAAATAAAAATTGATAAAGACGGTTCTTTGAATTCAATGGATGGCGCCATGTTGAACTTGCAAAATCCAGATATTACAAATAAGAATATTTATCAGCCTGGAGAAATTTTAAAAGGAGTGGTAACTAAAATTAATGAAAAATCAGTGGATGTAGATTTAAGTACTGAAACAGGGACAATTGATTTAAAAAATATGAAATGGGCGAGAGTGCCGGATACTAATGTAGATGGGAAATGGACAAAAATTACAAACCCGCGTGAGGCCCTAGAAGAAGGAGATATTATCGAAGTAAAAATATTGCCTCATGAAATACTCAGGTCGCAAGATACATTAAAATTGGCTCTGGAGCAAGAACCGTTAGTTCAGGGGGCGCTGGTCAGCATAGATGTGCCTACAGGTCATATTAAAAGCATGGTAGGGGGTAGAAACTTTTCGGAAAGTGAATTTAACAGGGCTACGCAGGCATTCCGGCAACCCGGTTCCGCTTTTAAGCCCATTATTTACTCGGCTGCAATGGAAAAAGGATTTACTCCAGCGACTATAATTGTTGATTCACCGGTTATTTATGCTGACGAAAATAAATTTGTCAATACGTGGAAGCCTATTAATTTTGAACAAAAATTCTATGGGCCTACAACATTAAGGAACGCCATTACCCATTCCCGAAATGTTGTAACCATAAAAATATTACAGAAAATTGGAATAAAATCATTAGTGGGTTTTATACGTCGTATTGGCATCGGTAGCCCAATAAACGAAGACCTCTCCCTTGCCTTAGGATCTTCCGGCGTTACGCCTTTGGACTTAACCACTGCATATTCAATATTCGCCCGTGGTGGAATAAGAATTCCTCCATCCGCAATAAGATATATAACAGATAGAAACGGGAATCTTCTTGAAGAAAACAATCCTGTTTTTGAAAGAGTTGTATCTGAAGAAATTGCCTATCTCGTCACAAACCTGTTAAAAAATGTAGTTAACCAAGGTACAGGGAAAAAAGTAAAAGTCATTGGACGGCCGGTTGCCGGAAAAACAGGAACCACCAATAATTATGTAGACACGTGGTTTTTAGGCTATAGCCCGGAGAGAGTGACTGGGGTTTGGGTTGGCATGGACGATTACGCCCCTCTCGGAAAATATGAAACAGGTTCTAGAACTGCCAGCCCTATATGGCTCGATTATATGAAAAATGTCCTTAAAGATACTCCAATAACCGATTTCAAAGTTCCTCCCGGTGTGGTCTTTGCGAAGGTAGATCCAAAAACAGGTCTGCTTGCTCCAGCCGGACAGAAAAATTATATCTTTGAAAGCTTTATTGAAGGAACAGAGCCAAAAAAATATTCTACAGGCAAACAAGAAGAGAGAAATGATTTTTTTACTAAAGATTTGACAGTAAAAGTAGAATAATTTGATTGTCAGATGCGTAGGTTCGGTTTTAATGAATAATTATCTCTTTCCCAGTCTCCGGTTTTGGAGCGTAATGCTTTGTCTCTTAGTGCTTCTTTAGCAAAGTCTTGGTATGGAAGAAAAATTTGACTGCATTATTATTGGGGCAGGCCCGGCAGGAAGCGCTGCGGCTATCACGTTGGCACAAGGCGGTGCAGATGTAGTGGTTTTGGAAAAAGGAGAATCACCGGGTAGTAAAAATATTTTTGGAGGCATTCTTTTCACAACAGTCCTCAGCAAACTTATCCCGAATTTTTTGGAATCTGCTCCTATCGAGCGACATATTCTTCGACGGAAATTCGGATTTATCTTCGATGAAAACGAAACCAGCCTGGAACTGAGAAGCGAAAAGTTTAACCGTCCTCCCTTTAATAACACCTTCACTGTTCTAAGAAGTCAATTCGATAAATGGTTTGCCACTGAAGCTGAAAAAGCGGGTGCGCAAATATTTACCGGTATAACAGTAGATAATTTTATTGAAAAAAACAGTGCAATCGTTGGAATAAAAGCAAGAGGAGGAGACGAATTATTCGCGGATGTAGTGATTAATGCGGAAGGAGCAAACTCGTTGCTGGCTGAAAGAGCCGGCATGAGAGAACTGATGACCCCCCGGAACAGGGTGGTGACCGTTAAAGAGATTCTCAAGCTCCCCAAGGAAACCATTGAAGACCGCTTTTCCATAGAAAGGAATGAAGGAGCGTCTGTAGAATATTTTGGCGGCGCTGTAAAAGACATGAAAGGCTCGGCATTCATATATACCAATAAAGAAAGCATTTCTATCGGTATAGGATGCTCAATGGATGAAATGATTGATAAAAGTTCCGGCCCGAACGGCATTCTGGAACATTTTAAAGAACTGCCAACAATTAGCAACTATATCAAAGGGGGAGAACTTCTCGAATATTCCACACATATGATTCCTGAAGACGGGTATAACAACCTGCCTAAACTATATAAAAGCGGACTACTAATGGTAGGAGACAGTGCCGCTCTTATCAATCCTTCCTTATACCATGAGGGAACTAACCTGGCCATGGCGTCAGGAATTTGCGCTGGGAAAACAATTTTAGAAGCAAAAAAGC
>DASCNB010000018.1:0-2931 GCA_036011265.1 Nitrospinota bacterium
TAAGAGAAATGAAAACTAAAAAATTGCTGAAAAAACTGTTGCTTTTGGTTTCTCTTTCTCTCATTATTTTAATGACGGTTTTTTTAGTTAGAAATAGAAACAAACTTCCAAAATCTTTTAATGTCGAGATTGTTAAAACAGGTATAAACGTAAGTATTGAAGATTTCCATTTAATTGAAGAGAAGGAAGGGAAAAAACAATGGGAGTTGAATGCTGATAAAGCTGAAGTTCTTGATTCCAAGGGAATTACACGTCTCAGAAATATCGAGATGAATTTTTTTCAAAAAAATGGAGATGAACTCTTTGTTTCCGCAGATAAAGGAATTATTCAAAACAGCAGTAACAATATTGAGTTGATTGGAAATATTAAGGTTTCAAACCTTGATGGCTACAGGTTAACAACAGAAAAACTAAATTGGACGTCTGATAAAAAAACAATCCAAACTGATGACGAAATTGAAATAAACGGCAAGGATTTAGATATTACCGGGAAAAGAATGACAGTTGATGTGGAAAACGAAATTTTTGAAATATTCGGCGGTGTTAGGGTCCTATATTATAGAATGAAAAATGGAGTTTAAAATTACCTTAATTAAGAAAAATTTATGATCACCTTTAACAAAGCATCTAAAGCACTTTTAATCATTTTTATTGTCTTTCCATCGCTTGGCGCTGCGGAAAGATTTTCAAAAGAAAAAAAAAACAACGTCCCCATAGAAATAACCGCGGAGAAGATGACTTCCTACCAGGAATCCAATAAAATTATTTTCATCGGAAATGTGGTCGCAAAACAGGACAAGTTGTCTATTTCTTCTGATAAGATGACAGTTTATAATGATGCGAAAGGCAAAAAATTAAAAAAAATTGTTGCCCATGGAAATGTGAAAATTGTGAAGGGAGAAAGATTTGCTTCGGGGGACCGTGCAGTTTATATTGAAAAAGAGGAGAAAATTGTTTTAACGGGAAATCCGCATGCATGGGAAAAGGATAACGAAATAATTGCGACAGAAATGATTTTTTTGGTAAATGAAGATAAATTTATAGTCAAAGGGAGTAAAGAAAAAAAAATAAAATTAACTTTGTATCCTGACGAGAAAAAAAAGAAGGATGAATAGCTTTTTCTAAGTAGGAGGTTAAATAAGATTGCAACTATTAAAAGCAATCAACCTTGTAAAGGAATATAAAAAAAGAAAAGTCGTAAATGGGATAAGCATTGAAGTAAAAAAGGGCGAGGTTGTGGGATTACTTGGTCCAAATGGAGCGGGTAAAACTACTTGCTTTTATATTATGGTGGGGCTTATTCGTCCTGAATCCGGTGAGGTTATTTATAATGGAGAAAAGTTAACGTCGCTTCCGATGTACCAAAGAGCGAGGAAGGGAATCGGATACCTCCCCCAGGAACCGTCAGTATTTCGTAAACTGACTGTTGAAGAGAACATAATGGCCATTTTAGAGACAAAAAAAATTTCTAAATTAGAAATGAAAAAAAGAGCTCGGTCTCTTTTAAAGGAACTGAATATCTTACATATCAGAAACACAAAAGCTTATTCTCTGTCCGGCGGTGAAAGGCGTCGCGTGGAAATTACCAGGGCTTTAGCCAGTTCACCTTCTTTTATCTTGCTTGATGAACCTTTTGCTGGAATTGACCCCATTGCTCTGATTGATATCCAGGAAATTATTTCCAAATTGAGAGATAAAGGAATTGGTGTTTTAATAACAGATCATAATGTCAGGGAGACTTTAAATATTACTGATAGGGCATACATAATTAATGAAGGGAAAATAATTGCTAAGGGGCAGCCACAAACTATTGCAAATTGCGAGAAAGTAAAACAAATTTATCTTGGAGAACAGTTTTCACTTTAAAGTAGTATAACGAGGCATTGACGGTATGGCATTGGAACTAAAATTGAATATGAAGATGGCGCATAGGATGGTAATGACGCCAATGCTTCAGCAGGCTATCAAGTTGTTGCCTTTAGCTCGTTTGGAATTGGTACAAAAAGTCAGGCAGGAGCTAGTAGAAAATCCTATGCTTGAAGAAGTGGTTTCTGAAGAAAATGCAGACGAGGAACAGGAAGAAGGAATTGTTGCCACTAAAGATGAGGAACTACAGCCCACAAAAGAAAATAATGATGAAAACCCTGAGATCGATTGGGAAAATTTTATCCAGACGAATATTGATAGAGGTCTCTCGTCTGATGGCCTTACCGAACGTCCGTCTATTGAATCAACTCTGAAGAGTGAAACTTCGCTTGGAGATCACTTGCTGTGGCAGTTAATAACGGCCTCTGTTGATGAAAATGAAAAAACTATTGGGACAGAGATTATTGGGAATATTAATGGTAGTGGGTATTTAGAATGTTCGATAGATGAAATTGCAGAATCGATTAAAGTCAGTGTTGAGAATGTTGAAAAAGTATTAAAATTAATCCAGTCTTTTGACCCACTCGGTATTGGCGCCAGAGATTTGCAAGAGTGTCTCCTTATTCAGGCCAAAGTGTTGTCACCTGACAACAAACTTGTGGAAAAATTATTACAAAACCATATAAATAAGCTTGAAGAAAGATTTTTCCACAAAATTTCAAAAGAATTAGATGTCCCTGTCTCGGAAATCATCACAGCGGTTAAAATTATCAAGGAGTTAAACCCCAAACCCGCATCACTATATAGCACTGAAAGAGTTCAATATATTATTCCAGATGTTACAGTTATTAAAAAGGGTGACGAATACCAGGTATTTTCAAATGATGATGGGCTTCCCCGGCTGAGAGTAAACCCGTTCTATCGAAAAATTCTAAAAAACGAAAAACCTAACAATAGTGCGAAAGAATTCATGGAAGATAAATATCGGGCCGCCCTGTGGTTGATCAGAAGCATTGAACAAAGAAGGCAAACGATTTTAAAAGTTGCCACAAGCATTGTAAAATT
>DASCNB010000019.1:0-27625 GCA_036011265.1 Nitrospinota bacterium
ATTTTGCAAATATTAAGGATATTTTTATGGAAAGAACTGCTGTTGTAAAACGTAAAACCAATGAGACAGAAATTGAAATGGATTTAAACCTTGATGGTGAGGGGAAATATGATGTTTCAACGAATGTTCCCTTTCTGGATCACATGCTGTCTCAATTAGCGAAACACGGTTTGTTTGATCTGAAAATCAAGGCAACAGGAGATGTAGAGATTGATTTTCATCATACAGTGGAAGATGTCGGCATTGTGTTGGGAGAGGCTTTCAAAAAAGCGCTGAAAGATAAAAAAGGAATTCGAAGATTTGGCTCTGCTTATACCCCTCTTGATGAAGCACTCGCGTTAGTAGTAGTGGACATCGCCGGCAGACCGTATTTTGTTTATGATGTGGACCTTCCTAAAGAAAAAATCGGTGAGTTTGATGTGGAACTGGTTGAAGAGTTTTTTCAGGCATTTGCCAATAATTGCGGAGTTACGCTTCATATCAGAATGATTTCAGGAAACAATTTACACCATATAGTTGAAGCGATTTTCAAGGCTTTTGCAAAGGCAATGGATCAGGGAACCAGCATAGATAACAGAATTAAAGGTGTCCCATCCACGAAAGGGGCGTTATAAGGGGCCTTCCTTTGAGGTCCCTCATTATTCTTCAAAAGAAACATCCACATTATTCCGGTTCAAAGAAAGACGTATAATGGTGTCTTTCTTTGAACGGATTTCTTCGCTGGATAGATTGTTATAATGTTGTATTATTGTTTCTATTACCCCGTAATGCGTCATCACAAGAAAGTATTTGCCATCATTTTTTATAACAAATTCATTCATAAAACGTATCACTCTTTCCTTTAACATATCGCCGCTTTCACCACCGGGATAAGGTTTTGCTGTATTTTTTTTATGCGTTTTAATGATATCTATAATTTCATTAATGTTTTTCTTGGTATATCTTCCAAAGTCTATTTCCATTAATTCATCCAGGTATGCGACATTTGTATTTTGTTTGAGTTCTTTTAACAATATATCGAGAGAAGACCTGGCCCTTCCTAAAGGACTGCAGTAGATTTCGTTAAAAGTTATATCGCTGATTTTTTTAGCTCTTTTTTTTATAGAATTTATTCCCTCAGGAGTTAAAAGGGAATCACTTTGTCCCTGTATAATCCTGTTGCTATTGTCCTCTGTCTGACCGTGGCGAAATAAATAAACTAATTTCATATTATAAGTATCTCGCAAAAAATCAAAATACGCGAAAAATATTAGCTCACTGATTTTTACAACGTGGCAGAGGGACCATAGATCGAATATTGTTAGGTGTTGGAACCGCCCGAGGCAGAAAGAGATACTCCAACCTGGAAATTAACGATGCAATTGACTTCTGGAGAGTAGAGATTATCAGGAAAGATAGGCGATTGCTCTTACGCGCCGAAATGAAGTTGCCAGGAATGGCACGGCTTGATTTTAATACCAATAGAGAAAATGGCAAATGCCGTCTTTCCATAACTGCATTTTTTTTCACTAAAACTATGTTCGGAAAAATCTACTGGTACCTTTTTCTCCCTTTTCACCATTTCATTTTTAACGACATCATAAAACAGATCATAGCATCCAGCCGCAAAGCTTTTCGCGAGTAACTGTCAAAACAGCGCATCTCCTAGCGTTATAACTTAAAAAACATTTCTATTTGCCACGAGTCAAAATTGAAGCTCCCTGCAGCAGGCTGTGAGGAAGCTTCAGCTTTGTATCTATGATTGTACCGTCGTCATGATCGATGTAACCTGTCTGATGATCATTTTTCATCTTTTTTTTTAGCTGCTTTGCCAGCCTTTTTCAAACCTTTCCAAACAATCTTCTTTTTCTTTTTACTCCAAAAGGGCCACACTATTTTATTAAATTTCCCATCTTTAACTTCCCACTGCTCTATGGGGAGGGGATGCGTGTCCGTATATCCCGGAGCGTGGACAGAGACACCATTTTTGTCTCTGGTAATTACCTGGTCTTTGTTGTCTTCGTTGTAGAATTTTTCAAAAGGATGGACTTTCTTTTTTCTTTCTTCGTAGTTAAATTTGTATTTAGGGTCAAGGGAGGGTTGAAAAGGAGTGTTGGGATGCTCGTGGCATCGTTTGCAAACATTTTCATGATCGGCCCGATAGCCAAGGGCTTCCATTTCCGTTCTTTTAAATTTCCCTTTCGAATCTTTCATAAGCACCCGCCACAGGGCGCCGCCAGTAACACCATGGCACATTTCACAACCCACAGCGGATAAATTAGGCTCGTCCTCGTCGTCCTCTTCTGTCGGATGCTTTGAATCAGGCCCCTTGAATCCGCCCGGCTTTTTATAACCGGTAACGTGGCATGGAAGACAGTTAGGATCTCCCGTATAATCCTTTTTGGGGTCAAGTCCCGCCTTTTTTTTGGCCTCAGGCCTTTCTCCAGGTTTTAGGAGATTATAAGTTTTTGCATGAGGTGTTTCGCTCCAGGCGAGATACCATGGATCATGACAACTGCCGTTACATTTAAGTGCTCCCACAATTCTAGGTGATGTAGGCTTTTTTTTCTTTGCTTCTGAATTCTGACCTGTTAATAAAAAAATGCTTCCTATAAAAAAAACAACTAAAATCTTTACAAATTTTTTATTCATAGATTCTCCTCATCCGGTCAGGGGCCGGAACCAAATAGGGCTGCCGCCCTAGCCTTCAGAATAATTTTCTACCATAAAAAACACGAAAACAACTCTTAATCAAATAATCCGGTTATTAAAATTACGTATGCAAAGTTTGTCATTCTCGTATGCCTTTAGCGGGAATCTAAGTTCACAGGGTTTAGTTTACTTTAAGGTTAGCAGATACTTGGTTATAAGCAAAGCGTCTTCGTCATTTATATTAGCAGCCGCCATTTTGGATTCTTTATTTTTTGAATTTTTCATTACTGACCGGGGATCTTTTATTTTGCTGAAGATCTCCTGGGGACTGAGCTTTGCTTTTATTCCATTCAATAGACCACCGGATTCCGCGCCTTTCTTTTTCTTCCCAATTTTATGACAACCACGACAGCCATATTTTTTTACTGTTTTCTTTCCATCTTTTCTCTCTTTTTTTGATATTTCTCCAACACTGATCTGTTTTATATTTATCTTTGGCCTCTCTTTGCTTAGCCCTGAAAAGCTTACAGCCGGAGCTTTGTTCGGGTGAAGGGTTCTCACATAGGCTACTGTTGTCCATATCTCATATTCGGAGAGGGATATACCAAATGTTGGCATAAATGTATTCACTTTTGGAGTATACTTTCCACCCTTAGAGATGACATCGAAAATCTGCTTGTTGGTTATTGTGGCAAAATAGACTTTATCTACCGTATCTGTAAAGTCTCTAGCAGGAGGATCCATAAATTCTTCATTCGCTCCATCGCCTTTGCCCGAGTCACCATGGCATTGAGCGCAGTACTGATTATAGATTTTCTTTCCGTCATCCAGAGGGCCTGCAAACAGGGAAGCGGCAGGAGAGACGGTCATCCAGGCAAAGGCCGCTAATAAAAAGAAGATAAACTTTTTGTTCATACTGTTCATTTTTCCCTCCTTACTAAAATATACCCAAAAAAAATGAAAAAAAAAGGGAGGCATCTCTGCCTCCCTATATTTTTCAAAAAGAGTTAGAAAGCAATTTCCCAGAATACTCTAATTTTGTGTTCAGTATCATCGAATGAGGTCCCCACCGTTGATAAGTCAGTATCATTAAGATCGCTACTCTCTTCGTTGCGATACTCAAATTGAACAGAATTATTAGCCGCTATCATATAGCGAAGTGCCACAGATGCCTCATTTACGTTGCCATCTAAACTTCCTCGCTCTGCCCAGAGGTAGTCTTCTCTTGCCAATAACCATAATTTCTCATTGATTTTAAAAGCTGCTTCGACCATTAGATTATAACCGTCCAATTCCGCTGTTCCACCACTAAAATCTTCGTAATTGGTATAGAAAAAACCACCGGTCAAGATGAGAGGGTTGAAGTTGAGCTCTCCGGCTACAGATACTCTATGAACAGCTGAAGTCTTCACCATTCCCTGGTCCTCATCCGCATACCTGTATATGACGCCAAGATAATGATTTCCAGGGAAGCCGAGGTTGAGAGTTCCATACGCGCCGGAATATTTGTTTGCCTTTTGACTTACACCGGAATCAGATACTATACCTGCTGAATATCTGTATGATGATATGGCGCCAGAGGACATAACCTGACCGAATAATTCTAACGTAGGTACTTCGGGTAAATGACCGATGGCATCAGCCTGGTACTGCTGGTGGATTTGGTCCCGGGTAGTTGATAAAAAGTCATGTTCTATTTCATTTTCCCCCGCGCTTATGATGTATTTTCCTTCACCCGTGAGATCATAGTTTAATCTCAAAACTGCATCACCTAATGAATTTGTATCAGCATCCCAAGCAAGTTCAACGAATACACTGGCGCGCTTTCCTACCGGGCCGACAAAAAACGCTTCAATTTCCGGGAACTTAAGTGAGTGTGTATCTGTTGTGTCACCCCAGTTTGATTCATGCTCTGCTTCTACTTTCATGGCCCAAGGGACGGTCTCGAGGTCCCACATTTCATCGCCAGAGTTTGGTTTGAAACGATAACCGTTATATTTGAAGACATAACCTTTTTCATTCAATTTTGGAAACGCAATATGACATCCGTAACAGGACTCCCCTGTCTGTCTTGCAAAGGAAGGAACGGCGTCAGCATTCGAAGGGAACATTACAGCTACCAGACCTGTTATAAAAACCGCGGTCATTAAAACTGATAAAAATTTCTTCATCAAAATCTCCTTTTCAATTTAATTTACTTAATAAAAAAATATTCAATAAAGTTAGCCAAAAAATTGATAGGTCACTTTTTTTCTCCTTCTTCTGGTTACGCTCAATATCACCTCCTTTGATTAGAAAGTTTTAGTTGAGTATAAACGATGAAATAGCTCATTATTGTAATAGCCTTCACCCGGTTTTTCCTCAATGTCTCACCCCCCCCGAACTAATTACCCAGGCTCAGGGGGTGAAACGAGAGGAGGATAAAGACTGCTTCATTTCAATATCTATTTATTCTGTTGTCAATTAAAAACTTGAAATCTATAGCAAGCATTTACAATAACTACGGTTTTTATGGTTTTTCAGCCCCATCCAACTCCTTGCCTCAACCTCCGAGCCAATTTCCTGCGCTCAGAGGGTGAAGCGAGAGGAGGACAAACGACATATTAAATGATAATGATTGTCATTGTCAAGTAAAAAATAAAATCATGCTCTACGCTGAAGCTCCCCGCAGCAGAGCCCTTTATGCTGCGAAAAAGGACAAGTCCCAACGGGGTGTAACTAAGTATCCCGGGACGACCCCCCCCCCGGGGATATGAGACCAAAATTTTTGAAGCTCTGAAAGAGCGAAACATAAATCGGCCTTTTGCCGCTTAATGGTTTAAGAAGAGTTTCCCGATGTGGGTAAATATGCTAATATCTCGAAAGAAAAAAATTTAATCTATAAAGTCTGTGTTTTTATGAAACGAATTTCTATATTTTTAATGCTTTTTCTTTTGGCCTTCTCTTTTTCTATCGGATGTTCAAAGAGGACCAAAGGTAAAGCTGGAATGTCCTTTGAAAGGATTAAACA
This sequence comes from Nitrospinota bacterium, assembly GCA_036011265.1. Lineage (GTDB taxonomy): Bacteria > Nitrospinota > Nitrospinia > CAJXCL01 > CAJXCL01 > CAJXCL01. The sequence goes on from DASCNB010000019.1 coordinate 5,642, forward strand.
GAGTCGCCAAATCGTATTTGATCTGGCTGAAAATGATTACGATTTAATAATTTCAGGCACAAAGAACTCTCCACCCAACCTGTTCTCTTTTAATCAACTCGGCTCTCAAGCAGGTTTTGCCCTTGTCTCGGCGGATGTAAACGGAGACAACATCGATGACATTATAATTGGAGCTCCCACTTCAGAAGGTCCATTAGACCGGTCTTTTAAGACCGGGTGGGTTTATATTTTTTTTGGAGGGAAATCAACTGCATCTACGGAATTGTTCGCAAAAAAGGCCGGTGTAATGATGTTTGGAGGAAAATCAAATGGAGGAGCTTTACTTGGAAACTCACTTGCCGCGGCAGATATAAACGGAGATGGGATTGAAGATGTTATTATAGGCGCGCCAAAGGGGAATGTACCCCGTAGCAGAAGGTATAATATTGCAAATGAAAGACCTGATGCAGGAATAATTTATGTTGTCTTTGGAAGTAAATCGTTATCGGGAGTTAAAAACCTTGTTAAAAAAGCAGATGTAACTTTTTTTGGAGCGGGCCAAGGTGATTTATTCGGTTATTCCATTGCGACAGGGGATATTAATGGGGACGGTATTGCAGACATTATTTCAGGCGCTCCCGAGGCAGACGGCTACAAAAACAAACATAATGATGCAGGAGAAGCGTATTTGATATACGGCCGGAAGCAATTTCCAGAAAAAATAGATATGGCAAAAAGTTGGGATTCCAGGTTTTACGGATATGCCGGGACGGCAAAGACCGGTTTATTAAAAAATAACTTTCCAAACAAAACCGGTTTCGCGGTATCGGCTGCAGATATTAATGGCGATGGATTTGACGATCTAATCATCGCGTCCCCCTTTTCTGATGAACTTAATAAAAAGAGAAGAGACGCGGGAGCAGTATCGGTTGTTTTTGGAAAAAAAACCCTTCCTAAAAGAATAAGACTGTCGCGCAAGGCGGACGTGACAATTTTTGGAGCACGAAAAGAAGATTATGCAGGTTATTCCCTTGCTACCGGCGACATCAATGGAGATGGGAAAGATGATATTATTATTGGAGCTCCGTCCGGCGCTAACAACGTCAATGTTCATGATGAAAAGGTCGGAAGAATTTATGGAATATTCGGCAGAGAACAATTTTCGAAAAAGATTGATCTTAGAAAGAAGGTTGATTTTTTTATCAAGGAAAAATACTTTATGGCGGGCGAGATGTTTGGTCCTACGTTTATTATAGGACAAACAGGATACCCGGGACATACCGTTTCATCAGGGGATGTAAACGGAGATGGAATTGACGATATTATTATTGGAAAACCGGGTGCTGATATACTGGCTCGCGATGAGACGGGCGCGGGCGATGTTTATATAATCTACGGCAATAAATCGCTAAATGGAAGGCACCGTCTCCGGCAAAAAGCAAATGTTACGATTTTCGGCGTCAGCCGCAGAGATAGTACAGGCAGCGCTCTCTCAACAGGTGATGTCAATGGAGATGGAGTAGCTGATATTATTATTGGAGCGCCTGGAGCTAAGATAAAAAGTTCCGGGAAAAAAAAACGACGAACAGGCAAGGTTTACGTGATACATGGAAAGAAGTCGTAATAAGAAGGATGTGATACTTACGGTAAAGTCTGTCTAAGTAAGTTTGTCTGGTTTTTTTGCTCCTCAATTAAGTTTATTAGCTTATTGATTTATCCGGATATTTTTCAAAACTTTTACTGCCGTTTCCCTGATAGACATATCGTATGGTATAACAACTACTTGTTCTTTTTTCCTCTTTCTTGCAATAAAAATTTATAATCTGCATTTTGGCGTAATTCCCCTCAGTAGTTTTGATTATAAACACATTTTTATGAGACTTAAGGTAGTGGTCCCAGAAACTATATTTATACCATTTTTCCAAATTAGCATTATTAGTATCTGGTATTGAGGGAAGACTAAAGTTTTCTGCAAACTTTGCGTCCTCAGGGACTTTAGTTACAGACTTGAAATTTGTGGTTTCCAGTTTAGCTACTGAAACCTGTCTTGCTTTATTTTTACCTCCCCAATTAGACGCAATATTAGCGCGGCTAAATGCCAGATCCCAACTCTCTGGTACCGGCTGGTTTGCAACATCTGAAATAACACCTCCTCTGGAAAAATCAATAAATACCCAATTGTCTGTATCCGTTGCCTCAAAAGTATATATTATTGTATCTGTTAATTTTTTGCCTGCCTCTACCGGATTAATAGATGATAAGGTAAATAATTTTTCAGGTTTTTCCTCTATTAGATCGGGCATTTTAATGTTCATCTGCCCCATCATAATTCTATAACCGACCTCTATAAAAAAAAGCACAATAAATATATAAATAATATTAGAAAGATATTTTTTAAATTTTTTCATGTATGAATGTGGATGGCGATTGTATTTCTCGTGATATTGTCCTTTATCTTCGCATAGAGGTTATAATAAAATTGGAAATTAGTCCGTTAGAAAATCATTTTTACCAACACGTTGTCAGAAAAATAATGTCATTTCCGAGTGTTATTATCGGGCATGACATCCTGGGAGTAGGGGAATCTAACCTGAGCTATATAGCAAAGCGAAACTAAAAAGTTAGCGAGCTGATTTATCCCCACAAATCTTCAATTGATTGCATTGGGGGAGGCGCAGGAAGGTTTTGGTTCTCCGGTTTTTTATGAAACTGGCTGTCGTAAGTAAGAGCAAGCCAGATGGCCTTAACGGGATAGTCATCTATCCAGGGCATCATCGGGGTTTCTTCTATACCATGAGCAACGCTCTTGAACCAGTCCGCATCGGTCCAGTCTTTCATTGGTTTGTCGTGGTTTCTTGATTTAGACAAAGGATTTCTCAAATCGCGGGCCCCTTCCATAAGTACAACACCATCTTTTCCATGGCAAACAGAGCAGTTCAGATCTTCATAAACTTCTCCTTCGTAGACCTTCTGGCCAAGGGCAATCATTTCCGGGTCTTCATCCCATGGGACAAGGTTGTCAACCCTTCCCCGCACAGGCATCTTTTGATCATTCCAGAGTGTTCCGAGATATGCCACTAATGCGTCCATTTCCGCATCGGAAATTTCTTCCCCAAAATAAGTCGGCATGGCCTTCCTTGATTTCTCATCTTCAAAGCCCAGCGCCTGCTTTTTCTTTGGATCTATTATATGCTCTTTCAAATACTCCGGAGTTTCAAGCCCAATTTGCCATAAATCAAAATCAGGTCCCCGGTCGGAAGAGCCTTCACCGGAAGCCTTATGGCAATTAATACATTTGTTGGCCATAAATACCTCTTTCCCTGCAGCTATGAGTTTCGGGCCGGGTTCTACCCTTACAAAAGGTGGTTTGTTAATCTTTGCGATCTCAAATTGTGGATCGAACTGGGGTAAAGCAAAGCCGACAACAGTGTAAATAACCCCGCCTAAAAAGAAAGTTCCGAATAAAAGAACTAATCGTCCGCCGGTACTCTCCGGGTTCTTCAAGGGTGGCAAGTCAAGAAGGATGTAAAGGAGAAAGCCGGCAAATACGTAGAGATTAAATAGAAAAACGAAAGGATATGTAAAACCCACATAGCTAGTGCCAACAGAAACAACTATTGCACTAATAAGATACCCAATTACTTTTTTAAGCCAGATACTCATTTTTCCTCCTATGAGCACAAATGATAAACAACTACTGACTAATGACCACCATCAGTCTTTCCTGCTTTCAATTGAAGCCAGATAACTCCGCTGAGGATGAGGAAATAAACCAGAGTTATCTCGGTTACTAAGAGTGACGCGTCTTTTAAGGCTGGAGTATAGGCATCTACTGTCATGTCCTTAAAAACCCTGTAAACATGGAAGTTTCTACGTGCCAGGGACCTGATAGCGCCCATTAAACCCATCAGCCATATCCCGGAAAATGCTAAAAAGATTAATGATACCTGAGAGATTGGGTTAATTTTTCCCCAGACAATATTTCCTTTTCTCATGGCTACCCTGTACAAGACAAAATTGACAAATGTAACAAAGACCAGGCCAAAAGCAGCCTTGTTCTTTATTCCCATAACGCCCATAAAGGCAAGGTCACCGGATAATTCCATGATACGCATATATTCACTCTTTTCCATACCTTCGGGGATCATGCCCGGCTCCGGTACCATAGTGGCAAAGATATGCCTGGGGCAAAACCAGAGAGCGGCGCAAACAAACATAATCGCAAAGTTTATTTTTACCCATCCTAAATATTTTGGGTCTCCTTCAATACGCTGCATACTTGTATAAATGTAATAACTACTACCGATAAATAAGAAGCCTACCAGCACTGCCTGGGTTTCCATATACATGGAAAGACGGTCCGACATAATATACATGCCGATATTCGGATCATAGGCGTATAATTCTTTCGACAGATAGTATCCCATCAGAGGAAGCGGGAGCAGAAAACCAACACCTAAAGTATTTCCAGTATATCCCTGCCAATCGTAATAAGCCCTTTCTTCGTCGTTTTTCGCAAAGAGGTACATAATCGCGGCGATCACTCCAACAAGGTAGCCTCCAAAGGTAAGGTTGCCAACCAGCCTGTGGTAATTGAGAGGCATCCATGAATAATTATTAAACCAGGCCCATTCTCCAAATGTGGCTATCTCCTTAATGGATCCATCAATTTTGGGGGGAGTGGTCATCATAGCGGTCGGACCGTCCATAACAAAAAGGAGCGAAATCCCAGCTACATTTAATAAAATCCCTATGAGGATATGCAGGCCCTTTCTATTGGCCTTGTTTAGAGGGTCCCAGGTATAATAATAAAGATACATAAAACCGGTTTCTATGAAAAACAACATGGGATACCAGAAGGTTATCAGATCATTGAAACCACGAAAGAACCAGGTCGTAAAAGTCGGATAATAAACAATGAGGCATAAAGCAAAAAACCCGCCGGTCAGGGCAGTAAAGCTGTAACACATTGCAAACACTTTTGTTACTTCATAGGCCAATCTTTCATATCTTTCATCCCCGGTTTTCCAAAATAGACATTCCGCGATAACAGTATATAGCGGAACGCCGAGAATAAATGATGCGAACAGGATATGGAGTTGAGCGACAACCCAGATCAGGTTCCTGTTTGAAAGGCCGAAATTGAATTTATTAACCGGAAGATCGTTATAATCCTCTCTCTTAATCATGTCCCTGTTTGGGTTCTCCGGATTTCCTTTAAACTCTGGAAACGGCTCAGTACCCATTGGGATTTCTACAGGTTGTTTTTCTCCTTTGGCTTCTTCCTCAGCTTCCTCTTCCCCTTCATCTTCTTCTAACTCTTCTAATTCTTCAGCTTCCTCGAGCTCCTCTAACTCTTCTAGCTCAGCAGCAGAAGCTTCCTCAGCTTCCTCTCCCTCTTCTGCCTCAGCAATGGCTATAAAAGGGGATGATGGGGAAATTATATGGGTTCCTATATAGCAAAAGGATAAGAAAAATAAGGCGATAAAAATCAAGGATGATTTTTTGTACAAAAAAATACCTCATTAAAAGAAGTAAAATTTTTTTCCTGTCAGAGCACCATTCAGCTACGCAGATAGAAAAAAATTACAATAATAAGATTTTTTTTAACCTGTTAAAGAAAAAGTCCTATTTCTTCAACCCAATCAATAATATGAAACCTATAGCAATAAAACCGATTACTCCCACATACCAGTCAATAAGCAAAATTAAAACTGAAGTAACAAGACCAATTAATCCAATATACCGGTCAATATGCTTATCAATTAACTCTCTCATCGCTTTCACTCCTCACGTATAAATTTCTATGTTTTTCAAGGTTATAACTCTAACCCGATATTTCCCATTTTGAAAGTGCTTAGTGAGCGCAGTCGCAGCTCTGCTGCAGGGAGCTTCAATAATTTGCAACACACTTTCGTATGCTTTTTACCTTTGATCAGAAATTTATCATGTTTCATCCAGAGATTGCAGTTTGTTTTATGATTCATCGCCATCCATCCCGGGAAGGCTAATATTCATTAAAGGAGATTAAGCATGTAAAGCGGAATTTGATAAAATGCGTTTTTTCATTTTAAGGATATTTATTTGCTCGTCGGACCCGTAATATAATCGACTAAATTTTTTTCCGTTAGGCTCAGAACAAATAATGTTAAGGCGCGGGCTTCATCATCAGTAAATCCAAATTTTGGCATGATTGTGTCCGGTGAGACTTCTTTTGGGTTTTTGAAATGATCAAATATCCATTGTGCATCCCTTCGCGCTCCCACATTGGCAAGGTCCGGCCCAATTTTTCCACCTTTTCCGGCAATGCTGTGACAACCGATACACCCTTTTTCCTGGAAAAGACCTCTTCCGGTTGAAATGTCCGGGATCATTGCTTTAGCCGAAAAAAAGCCTGCTATCTTTTCATCGGTCAGGCTTAACATATACATGGTAAGGTCCTGGGCCTGTTCATCTGTAAAATCAAAATCAGGCATCACAGTATCGGGGCTTACAGCCTCGGGGTCTTTAAAGTGTCTGAACAGCCAATCCGGGTCTCTATGACCATATCTTCCTTCGTGAGTCAACTCCGGTCCTACATTACCTCCTACATTGCCAATCCGGTGGCACCCGAAGCAATCAAATTCCTTGAACAATTTTCTCCCGTTGGAAAGGCTCGGAGCGCCCGGTACTTCTTCCGTTAGATGGCATTTTCCGCATGCTGACTGAATGTAATTTAGTGGAATCATCGGCGCTTCCCAATATTTTACCCGTCCGTGGGCCTCTTCTTTTGTAGTCGCTCGTCCCTGTCCGGCGTGACAGATTGTACAGCCAAACTTATCTAAAGGATGAAGCTGGTAATCTTTGTGAGTTCGAAAAGGCTGAGGAGCGTTCTTGAAATCAGGATTATCAATTCCAAGGTGGCAGGTTGTACAGCGGTCCACCCGGTCCAAATCTTTCACAATGACCTGCTTAATCTCATGCGGCTTGTTTCTGATTTCTCTTTTTAAGCTTTCATCTTTTACATAAGATATTTCCAATTCATTAAATTCGTTTTGATATTTCTTCCACTTATGAGAATGGTCTGTTAACGGCGGAGCGGAGGCGAGGGTAAGAACGAAAACAATGCTGACCACGCCATAGATTGTGTAAAGTCTTGAAGTTTCTTTATTCATAACTTAATTTTTATGAAAAACTTAGTTTACCGTAGAGAGTGCTAAGACCACAAATTAAACTATTTAATGTGGACTAAAGTAAAGAATCTAATATTTAAACATCCGCTTCTTCTGCCTCAAGCTCTTCAAGCTCTTCTTCCTCAAACTCCTCCTCTTCCGGCAACTCTACATCAAGAAACGGTTTTTCATTGTAGTTAGCAATATACTCCCATATGGCGTTAATCTGCTTATCTACATCCCCATCCATAATTTTTTTAGCTAATGGATATTTAGCTGAAATTACACGCTTACCATTTCGAACAGGCCAGTGGTCAGGCATTTTGGTACCGGGATAGAGAGTACGAGTATTTTTCAGCCAATTTTTGGCCCAATTTTTCCGAAGCCGTTTACTCATCAGGCTGAATTTCGGTCCCCTGGAGCCCTTTTCATCGTGACACTCGGCACATTCAAAGGCCAGAACCAATTTTCGTCCTTCAATAAGAAAACTATCCGGTGGTATGTCCCTGATTCCCCTTTCGTAAGGAATCTGATCTTGAGCAAAATTAACAAAATATCGGGTAATGTAATAAATCTCATCCTGCTCAAGCATGAATGTAGGCATTTTCACCTTCAGCCAACCACGAACGGGTTTAGGATTTCTTAAAAATGAGATCATCCAGGAATCCTTGAGCCGGTCGCCAACATGAAGTTCACCCATTTCAAGAGGCGGCGGCGCGTTAAATTTGCCTTTATAAAAGGCGAGGATGTCCCCACCTTTTCCCGCGATTTTATGGCAACCCCTGCAATTATATTTGGCAATGACCCTTCTACCCTGTTCATTTTCAACTTCTCTGATTGAAAGCTGTTTTATGAAATTACTGGGGATTACCTTTCCGTCCATTCCTCTTAAAAAAATTGCCAATGCATTAATATCCTCTTCTGAAATATTAAATGCTGGCATGTTGGATTTGCTGATTTCAGTATCGAATATTGTGGGATCTTTCAACTTGTTTTGTATCCACGCGATCCATGACCGTTCGATATCATCTCTACTGGTATTACCAAAGTCCAACTGGAAGGGAAGTTTTGCCCCTACTTTAATTAGTTCAGGACCAATCCGGGAAGATTCAATTCCACCAATTTCATGACAACCGGAGCACCCTCTTTTTCTTATCAAATGCTCACCCTGTTTAATTCTTTTTTGAGAGAGTATTTCCTTCTCGAATTTTGGAACTTTTTGTTTTGTACCAACGTTGATGATGAAAGCTGTAAGGTCTTTAGCTTCCTCTATAGATAATCGGAATTTGGGCATAATAGTACGGGGATTATAACCCTTGGGATCCAGGAACCAATTAACCAGCCAATCCGGCTTCACCTTATTTCCCACGTTGTTCAGGTTCGGCGCAAAATTATTTCCATCATCTCCCATTTTGTGGCAGCCAAGACAGCCGATTGTTCTGAATAACTTTTCTCCTTTGCTTATATCTCCTTTATCATACTGTACGGGTTCTTCGTAATTGGGATCAGATTGGGAGATAAGGTATGAAGCAATGGAAACAGCCTCTTCTTCTGACAACCTGAAATAAGGCATTTTAGTTTTAGGTTGATACTTTTCCGGATTCTTGATCCAGCGGACCAACCAGGAGGGATCCACTTTACTTCCGATCCGTCTTAAGCTTGGCCCTACCCTGTAAAAATTTTCATATCCTTTAGCCTTATGGCAGCCATGACATCCCAGGGAAACAAATAATTCTTTTCCACGAGAAATAAGAGGCCCACTTTCGAGATAAATCAGGTCATGGCAGTGATTGCAGGAAGATTGAATCTCTTTTTTGGATAACATCGGTTCTTCCCAGAACTCTACCTGCCCATGAGCATCTTCAACTGTAGTTCCCAGTCCCTGTCCCTGGTGGCAGACGGTACATCCAAATTTTTCAAAGGGGTGATTAATCTTTCCCGGATGTGTTTTAAAAGGTTGAGGAACATCTTTGAAATCAGGATTATCAATTCCCATATGACAGGTAGTACAGCGATCTACCCTTTCAGGATAATCAACTAAGATTTGTTTTACTTCATAGGGCCTGTTGCTGATCTCCTTTTTTAGGTTTTCGTTCTTAACAAGTGACATTTCGAATTCTTTAAATTTTTTTTGATACTTCTTCCATTCATGAGAATGATCTGTAAAAGGCGGGGCAGCGACAAGGATCAGGATGAAAATAATACTTACAATCCCATATGTTTTGTAAAGTTTATAAGTTTCCTTACTCATATGTTTTTGTGAGTAAATTAGCCGCAGAGAAAAAAGAAAAGGGTCCGGGGAACAGGTGTCAGTTTCCTGATCTCTGATCCCTTAGAAATACACCCCTGTTTGCCATGGCCAGACCCAGGCCCAACCGGGTCCCCTGAAAAATGTTCCTATAATAGTTAAAGCAACAGCAAAAAAAACAAAAATGCCGAATAAGGTGTTTGCAATCTTCCTTTCAGGTGAAAACCAGACACCAATTCCTTTTCGGGTCGGGTCGATATATGGAATAGCGAAGAGACCAATTACTACCAGTGTTGGTATCAATACTCCCGCGACAAAAGGAGAAAAGTAATGAAGAAGCTCCTGAAGAGCAAGAAAGTACCAGGGGGCTTTGGCTGGATTAGGTGTTTTACTTGGATTTGCCAATTCTTCTAAAGGCGCGTCGAAGAACAATGATATTCCTGTAATGAAAATCACTAAAACCATTGCTGCGATAACTTCCCTAAATAGCAAATGAGGATATGTCATCACTGTATCTTCAGGCTCTTTTTCAACCAGTGGTGTCTCTCCTTTGACCAGAGCCATTAACCCGTAGGTCTTGTCAGGGTCAGCGGGAAATATCTTTCCTTTATCTTTTTCTGTCATATCGGGTCCTTTGCCACAAAGTCACTAATGGGAGTGCTTAGCTTTGCATAAGGCGCTGTAAAATAAAACATCAAGTTACAAAGTGATATATTTAACAGCGCCTAATTCATAAAAATTTAACAGCGTGCTAATTTATAATGGTCCGGATATACCTCCGTCTTTGCGAATCCTCCAGAAGTGAAGAGCCAAAAATATTGTAATGACCAACGGCAGCACAACACAATGCAGTACATAAAATCTCAACAGGGCGTTTTCACTAACAATATTACCTCCCAAAAGTACAAACCTTATTTTTTCCCCGACAACCGGAGCATAACTGGACATATTAGTTCCAACGGTAATGGCCCAAAAAGCCAGTTGGTCCCAGGGGAGCAGGTAACCGGTAAAACTCAGCAATAAAGTCAAAACAAGGAGAGTAACGCCTATGACCCAGTTAAATTCTCTGGGCGGTTTATAGGCCCCGGTAAAAAAAACACGGCACATATGAAAAAAAACAAATGCCACCATTAAATGAGCAGACCAGCGATGAACATTTCTTAAAAAAACACCGGAAGAAACCACAAACCCGAGATCTTTCATGTCGTTGTATCCGGTAGGAACAGATGGATGATAGTAAAACATTAACATGATTCCGCTCCAGGTCAGTATGAGAAATAACAACAGGGACAACCCTCCCATACAAAAGGTATATTTAAAGCGGACTGCATGTTTTTTAACTTTTACCGGATGTAAATGAAGAAAGAAATTGCCGAACGTACGGATGGAACGGTTCCGCTCCGTATCTGAAAAGTCATGCCGGAAAACCGATTTCCAAATCCTGTGTTCTAAAATTAAAGCTTTAATTTTTTTCATTGTCAAAAATCTTAATAACTCCGTCCCAATCGAAATTTTTATACAACCAGTTTAAATTCACCATCCACCTCTTTTTTCATATCTACTACGAGGGACCCGTCCCTTGATAAGGTAAGCTTGTAATGACGAAGAGGTCTTGGCGCGGGGCCACTTATAACATTTCCATGCTCATCGAACTTGCTCCCATGGCAGGGGCAGTGAAATTGATTTTCCAGTGCCAATTTTACAGTACAACCAAGATGTGTACAAACGGCTGAAATAGCTTGATAGCCTCCTTCTTTATTTATAACGAAAAGCTTTTTTGCTTCAATAAATTTAATTGAATCTTCGGCAAAGTCATCCGCTTTTCCTATTTTAAATTTTGATGGAGGTTCGAACAGGACATTCGGATTTAAATATTTATAGGTAATAACAGCAGACCCGGCGATTGAGGTGCCTATAGAGGTGTGACCAATCAATCCAAAAAAATTGCGGCGGGTTAACTCTTTATCATTTATATCTTGCATAATAACTCACCATTGATATTCACGGAAAAAAACGGAATTATTAAAATATTCTTCTTTAATATTCAAACTTCTCGGCTCCAAAATTAAATAACAAACCTATCCTTAAACGAGTTGTTTTAAGATAGTTTATTAATTGAGCTTCATCTTGCTTGGTAAGCTTTTTTGTTGCCTTGTTTTCAACAAGAACTTTATTTTCGAATAGTAAGTCTGCCCGAAACTTGCCCTTAAATATAACATTTTTATAATGAATATCTAATTCTATTTGCCTTTGATAATCTACACTTTTCAAATTCAACTCGTAACACAAGGCATCTTCATAAACTGATTCCAAATAACCTGGACCCAACTCCCTATACACTTCTTGGGCAGATCCGATTATTTTATAAGTCAAGTCTTCATAAAGTAACTTGCTCATTCTTTTTCTTTCTGTGATTATCCGTGTCTCTCTGTGGTAAATTTTTATGTTTTTTATTGCTTCATCCGTTTGTTGTGGTTTCCTCCCACTCAAATAATTCCATGGTTATTGCGTCTGTTGGGCATCGTTCGGCGCAAAGGGCGCATCTTATGCATTTATCTTCATTCTTTATAATAGCGGTCACCTCCATTGGGTTTTCAGAGCCGAATTTTTTTTTGTAAAGTTTTTTTAATTCCTCGCCTTTTTCAAGATCATCGGGTTTAACCAGTTTAAGACACTGTTCAGGGCATACATCAACACAACCGCCACACAATATACAGAGGTTACCATTAAAGACAGTATTTACAGAACACTTCAGGCATCGTTTTCCTTCAGTTACAGCATTCTCTTCCGGCAACGGAAGCTCAACCTCAGAAAGACCGATTCTTCTATCGGTTGAAATAGTAGGAGAAATTTGCCTTGGGATTTCATCAAAATGGTCCGGCATTTTATGGTCCTTTAAGACGGTCATTTTTCCTTTCAAGCTTCTACTCTTTTCCCCCTTTATATAATCATCTATTGCTCTGGCAGCTTTCCGGCCGTCTGCTACAGCGTCTACAACCAGGCGCGGTCCCAGGGCAACATCCCCGCCGGCAAATATTCCTTCCGCTGTGGTTGCCATTGTTTCAGGGTCTGTCTCAATAGTACTTCGGCTGCTAATTTTTATTTTATCTTCCTCTTTTATAAATGACAGGTCAGAGGTTTGGCCTATAGCCATAATAATTGTATCGGCCTCTACTATTGACTCCGTGTTTTCTATGAATACCGGATTAAAGCGTCCCTTGTCGTCAAAGACGGATTTTACCTTTATTGTTTCGAGACCAATAGCTTTACCGGCTTTTCCCACAATTCTTCTTGGCCCTAATGAGTTCAAAATAGAAATCCCTTCTTTTAAAGTATCTTCTACCTCTTCTTTGTGGGCCGGCATTTCTTCCCTTGACTCCAGACAAACCATCGTCACTTCCTTGGCTCCCATTCTTAAAGCGGACCGGGCGACATCCACGGCAGTTGTCATCTCATCTTTGTCAACTTCCTTAACCGCAGTTAAATCGTCTATTGTGCCACGGGTGGACTTTAATGTTTCCCTCATCTCTTCCGTGCTCATTGAGTCAATATTTTTTATTTGTCTTACGGCGGAGCGGGCTACATCAATAGCTACATTTCCGCCTCCAATTACAAGCGCCCTGTCCCCCATGTCGACTTTATATCCAAGATTTACGTTTAACAAAAAGTCCACTCCCTTGAGGACACCGTCGAGTTCAACTCCTTCCATTTGCAGGTCCCTGCTTTTGTGAGCTCCGATAGCAATGAAGATAGCCTTAAAGCCCCTTTCTTTTAAATCCTTCAGACTAAAGTCTTTTCCCAAAATTTTATTCAGTTCAATTTTAACCCCTAATTTTTGAATTGCTTCAATCTCCAGTTCAATGATGTCCCGGGGAAGCCTGTATTCCGGGATGCCGAGGTGAAGCATGCCTCCCGCAACTGATCTTGATTCAAAAATGGTTACTTCGTATCCCATTATGCTTAGATCATGCGCGGCGGAAAGACCGGAAGGACCGGAACCTATAACAGCCACTTTCTCTTCTTTTTTTTCAGCTTTAACAATCTTTGAATGATGGCCTCTGCTAAGGTCATGATGATCTGTAGCGGCTCTTTTTAAAGCCCTGATTGAAATCGGCTCATCTATATGACCTCTTCTGCATGCTGTTTCACAGGGATGACCACAAACCCGGCCAAGAGAATAAACAAGGGGATTGGGAGAACGAGCGATGGAATAAGCTTCTTCGTAATTGCTGCTGGCGATTTCACAAACATACCGACCGGCACCGGTATTAATGGGACAAGCCCACTGGCATAATATCTGTTCCCGGTAATACTCAATATCAGGTAGTGTAGCTTTGAATTTAGGTCTGGCAACCATAAGTTTTCTACAACTGATGAGATTGAAATGTTGCATTCTCTCAAATTTTTATTCAGAATGATACCGAAAAAGTCAAAAAAATGGTTATTATTGAACGGGACCTTTAATTGACGGTTCACATCTCAAAATTTTTTTAAATAATTATTGATTCTGAAGATCAAAGGACTTATACTGAAATCAAAAGGAGGAATTTATGAAAGCGACAGTTGAACTTTTTAAAAAAGCGTTGAACCATGAAGTAACGTCTAAAGCTTTTTTCAACAAGGCAGCGGAAATTACGAAAAACGACGAATCCCGTATGCTTTTTCTGGAACTCTCTGACATGGAGACCGACCATATCCGTCATCTTATTGATAATACCAAAGGTACTCCCTGGCCGAAGGAGTTTAATCCTGATACATACGTGAACGAATTGGAATCGTCTGTGGAAGGCAAGATTTCTGTGGAAGCAACGGAAGTATTGGAAAACGGAGACATGAAAGCGGTATTGGATCTCGCTATTGATATGGAAAAAGAGGCTTATAAAACATACGTTGAATTGGAGAAAAAAGCCGCGTCTGAAGAAGTGAAAAATTACAGCCGGGAATTATCCCAAGAAGAAAAGAAACATCTGAACTCTCTTGCTTCCCTGCGTTCATCACTGGATATGGACGATGAAGACCGTTCCGCCCTTTAATCCATTAAGTTCTCAGAAACCTGTTGACTTAAAAGCCGAATTCCAATAGGCTGTTGTTGAACGTGCCTGGCGAGCGAAATTAGAATAAAATAAACTCCTGATAAAGAAGAAACCCTTCGGTCATACCGCTTGGAGCTTCAATGACATTCAGGAGAGACACTTTAAAGTAAAAGCAATAGTATTCATCTGGAGGAAATTCAAATGGCAGCAGTTATTCAGTCCGGCAGCAGACAATTAAAAGTTTCTCAAGGCGATATAATAAAAATTGAGAAGGTTAATGGAGAAGTGGGAGACAGCATCAAAATAGATAAAGTTTTGATGGCAGGTGAAGGGGAAAAAATTCAAATAGGAGCACCCACTATTCCAGAAGCTTCAGTTACCGGAGTTATTGTTGAGCAGGGAAGAGATAAAAAAATAATCATTTTTAAACATAAAAGAAGAAAAAATCACAGGAAAAAACGGGGTCACCGACAGTATTTTACACGTCTAAAAATTACAGAGATTAAAGAGTAATTAATAAAGAGGATAAAAAAATATGGCTCATAAAAAGGGACAGGGAAGCACAACTAACGGCAGGGACAGTATTGGTAAACGCCTTGGAGTTAAAAAGTTTGGCGGTCAGGTTGTAAAAGCTGGAAACATTTTAGTCAGACAAAGGGGTACCAGGATTCATCCAGGAAGTAATGTTGGAGTAGGGAATGATTATACCCTCTTTGCTAAAATAGATGGGATAATTAAATTTGAAAGAAAAGGAAGAGATAAAAAATTAGTAAGTGTACATGCTTTAAACCCCGCGTAAGTTAAACATTTCTACATCTTTCCAAAAACCAATTCTAATGTTCCATCATTTAGCTGTTCCAGGTGAAGTGAAACATCTAACTTCCACAATTTTATTATGAGGATAAAATTGGACGGATTCCCAGGGAAGGCCGCCCGCAGGATTGAGGCCAGGGATGGCTGAAATCACATTGTTATTAATAATTAACAGTTCGTAAATTAAAATGCTTGTTGATCAGGTAAAAATATTTGTCAAAGCCGGTCATGGAGGCAAAGGCTGTGTTGCCTTTCGGCGGGAGAAATTTGTCCCGAAAGGCGGGCCAAGCGGTGGTGACGGAGGCAAGGGCGGGGATGTAATTATTAAAGTAGCCCGGAACTTGTATACTCTTTTAGACCTGAGATACCAACAACATTATTACGCGCCAAAAGGAGGGAATGGACTTGGGAGTGATATGCACGGTCATAACGGAGAAAATATTGAGATTAAAATCCCAGTAGGAACAACTGTCAGGACCGCTGACGACCCTGCAATATTAGCTGATTTAACCGAAGAAGGACAGCAATATATCGCCGCGAAAGGAGGGAGAGGAGGAAAGGGAAACGCGCATTTTAAGTCATCGAGAAACAGGGCCCCTAAATACGCGCAACCGGGAGAACCTGGAGAAGAATGCTGGTTTGTTTTAGAATTAAAAATGTTAGCCGATGTTGCGATTGTCGGCTACCCTAACGTGGGAAAATCAACGTTAATTTCCCGGGTTTCCAACGCTAAACCTAAGATAGCCGACTATCCTTTCACGACACTCGTCCCAAATCTTGGAGTAGTTCCCATGGAAGAGTTCGAATCCTTTATCATAGCGGACATCCCGGGAATCATAGAAGGAGCTCATAATAATAAAGGACTTGGATTGCAATTTTTAAAACATATAGAGCGGTCTAAACTTCTTCTTCATATTCTGGATTTGTCAGCACCGGATAATAGAAATATATGTGAAGATTTTGAAACAATTAATCATGAAATTCATTCATACAGCGCGGATTTGATTGAAAAGCCTCAAGTCATTGCAGCGAATAAAATAGATATTCCCGGCGCCGTGGATAAGTTAAAAAAGTATGAGCAATTTTTTAAAAAAAAGGGACTACAGGTTTATCCTGTGTCAGCAGTCACTGGAGAAGGTATCAAAACGCTCCTTTATAAAATTAAGGAGGAATTGAATTTCCAAAAAAAATAAATTGACTGTACCTGTTGAAGTTAATATAATTGAAAAACATAGTGCGACGAGGCAGCAACCAAAAATGAACGTACATGGCGAGCGAACTTAAAAAGACAAATACTGTTTCCAGAGGAGCATTTTTTTGGTGTCATCTATAAATCATCGTATTAGCCTTATAGCCAAACAAATAGAGTACAGGTACATTGCTTATAGAAACAATCTGGAGGTAGAAAAAGCTTTTGTCTATGGTTTTAAGGCTCCATCATTTGAAAAAGCGCTTGTTTTTACCAGAGACCATCCTTTTCCATTAGCATTACTTGCAACCGGTTTTGTTGGTATCACCATATTTGTTCTTTCAAACCCGATTGGTTTTTCCAAACCGATGCCGCAAGATCTGGAAATAGACAAAAATATCAGAGAGCGACTGGAAAATGTTCAGCCATCAGTTCCCAATATAGAAAAATTAGAGAAAGCAAAACCGCATCAAGTCAAAATAACTCCTTTTGCGTCAAGCCCCGCAATATCCCGCGAAGCCTTTCTGGATAGGTCATCGCCATATACAATTCTTGTAAATAAGCAGACAAAAAAACTGCTTGTGACTGAAGAAAAAGATGATAGTTATTCAGTAGTTAAAGAATTTCCAATATCTATTGGTTTAGTATCTGGCGATAAAAAAAATTGAAGGAGACGAGAAAACACCTGAAGGAGCTTATACACTCATTGATTTAAAAACGGATGAAGAATTGCCGGATAAATATGGTCCCTACGCTGCTGTATTAAATTATCCAAACAAGAAAGATTTAGAGGCGGGAAAAACCGGTTCCGGGATTTGGATTCATGGCACAGGAACTAACCAGTTAACTCCGGATACTCAAGGCTGCGTTGAACTTAGTGATCAACACTTAATACAATTATTCTCTTTTATCAGCAAAGGGACAAAGATAATTATTGTTCCGGAGAATGTTGATATCACACCCAAAACAGATATTGTCCAAAAAAACCTTATTAGCGTGGCAGTCGCTTCTTAAAAAAAGGCCAAAAGTAGTCACCATCTATAACTCCCATTCATCATTAAATCCGACAGCAAACTTGACCCATGATTTATTTAACGGTAATAATAACCTGTTTTTGCCCGAAGGGCGAAAACAGGGTCATTTCATTGTTATCTCGATGTCAAACACAGCCTTAGCTTTCGTTCTTAGCCATGCTTCGGCTTCAACCCTTGTTCTGCAAACGTATGTCTGCCAATCAAGTTTATCAACAAAAGTTTCCCACATTCTGCTCAAGCCAAACAAAATGTTTTTGCTGGCAACAATCACAACTAAATTGGTTCCTGCTATACTTTCCATTTTTTCATCCAGTTCGGCAATCATTATTATTTCTTCAGTTATTATTTTTGCCTCGTCTACGGTTGAAAAATCACCCAGGAAGTATTTTTTCTTTTTAAGCATGTCGAGATTAGATAGCTGTTTTTGGTCGGCCTGAATAATTTCCTCTCCTGTTAATATGCCTTTTCCCATATATATAACCCCCAGACCATCATCAACGTATTTCATCCGATTGGCATGATTGCTCTCCATTATTTAACGTCATGCATAAGCATGCGTGAAACAAAAGCTGTAATACGATGGAATGACAAAAAATTTACGAACGCCAACAAATCTTAGAACGGCGACAAGCTGTCTCTCATCTGTCTTGATGCGATGGTTAGGAGTAAATTATTCTTTACTGTTATTTTACTGGCCCTTCTCACAACTTAAAAGGCCAAAAGTAGCCACCATCAGAAACTCCATTCATCATTAAATCCAACACCTCAATGCAATTGTCAGGCATAACGCTATTTTCCTGCCCCAATGAAGCTCCACTCTAATACTGGAACTACCACAATCATCACCGATTCTTGCTGAAATTGTTGAGCGTAAGATTTTGCCAATTCTTTAGCTTTCTGAATATCTTTTTTCTCAACGATCAAGGTTACAACTTTAGAACGTTCTGGTTTCCCTTTGTAAAATCCTGTTGAGTCCACAATATTAAAGCCTTCAAAAGTTCTTGATATCTGCTTCTTCTCAAACATTTGCCAGTCATACAAAGAAACTGCACCACCATTTGGAAGAGATAATCCGAAAAACAACCTCACTCTAAATATTTCATTAGCATATCCACTTACAGGTAAGGCAAGCATAACTGTTATTGCAACGACAAATAAGCTTATGTATTTGTTCATTTACGTTCTCCTTTTTGATTTCATAACGACCGGCATAAGCGGTGCACGTTTTTTGCGAATCCGTATCATACATTCGTTAGGCATTAATCATAACAAAAAATTATTTATTCGGTACAAAAGCAACAATGCGTAAAGGACTTCCGCTGCCGCCTTTGATTTTCATCGGCAAAGCAATAATCATGAATCCCTTTATTGGTAATTTATTAAGATTAGCAACATTTTCGAGAGCAGGGATATTTTTCTCAAACAAAATTTGATGCGTTTCAAATAGCTTGGACCCGCCAAAATCAATGCTGGGAGTGTCTAATCCCACGGCCTTGATCTTTCTTTTTGTCGCTAAGAATTTTGCTGCTTCAGGGTGGATACCGGGAAATTTTAATTTTTTTATTCCTTCCTGGCCTCGTTCATCTGTTCCCATGTAATCTTTCCTATTGGGCCAATATTTTGCTGAGCCAGTATCGATCAGCAATATGCTGTTTTCTGCTATAATCCCATGTTTTATTTCCCAATCCAAAATATCCCTAACAGAAAACTGATAATTGCGGTTCTCATTCACTTTTTCAATAATTCGAATAACCACACCTGGGCCAATTAATTGTTCTACAGGTATCTGATCTACAGTATTGCGATTTTCAGAAAAATGAATCGGCGCATCTACGTGTGTTCCCCCATGCTCCGCGCTACTAAAATTATATGCTGAGTAATAAAAGCCGGCCTCAGTACGGCCATTAAAAACCGTAGTCTTTTTAAACAGGTCAGCAGTTGGCCAGTAAATAGTTTCCTCTGAAAATTCATGTGTCAAATCAATCCATTGTCCATTTAAAAAGTCACCTGCTGTTGAAATAGAAGATACGGCCATAATCAATAAAAATGATAAAAATAACTTCTTCATAATATTTCTCCACGAATTATTTATTATTAGCTATTTTATTTTTGATACCTGACAAAAATATTAACCTACGCCAAACACATTACTGAACATATTTTATCACAAAACTTTGATAGCCAAAATTCGTTGGACGGAGACTCGCTGTTTGATGCTAGATTGAATAAATGGTTAGGTTTTAATTGATATTTGATAGCTTGTTCAGTTTTGTAATCATAAAATATTTTGATGTAGTCAAGGAAAGATTTGACCCCTTTTTTGGGAAGACAGGGGAAATTATTAATATCAATAATCATCTCGTCTAATATTTGTTAAGAAATTGGCCTTGTTCAAGGGGATTGATCGGGTTAGTATAATAGCCTTATCATGAAGAAAGGTGGTGAAAGGTAATGGCAAGAACAATAGTATCAAAAGAAAAGTTATCATCCATACTTACTCAGAGAGTACGAAATGACGTAGATTGTACTGGCTATTCTGTTGGCGAACCTGAAAAACACAGGACTGAAACAGCAGATTGTAACTGGCAAGTTGGGATTCGTGGTACAGAGACTGTAACCTCGTTTGGCAAACGAAAAGTTTGCCAAATTATCGAGGCAGCACAAACTGAATACAACTTAAAATAAAAACAGGAGAGGGCTGGGAGAAATCCTTGCCAGGCTTTTTTTGTGGGGTAAAAATGGGCTGAAATGAAGAGAGAAAAAAGAGAGTAGAAGCTACCCCTCAAAAACCCTGTTAACTTCCGCTTTAAATTGTTTAAATAAAGAAATGCCTGGCTCCCCATTTAATCGACTTTCAAAGACACCTACCAAAGATTTGTAATACCATTTCTGATCATTCTTTGGACGACTAAAGCGGTTCCAGAATGCACCTCCATGTTTTTCATAATCTTCACGGATTGAAGTAATATTATGAAGTTTATCTGCACATCCAACCATAAGAGATTCCATAGAGGCACTTTCAAGGAAGTCTATCGTGTGTTGTTTTCTGTTTTCCCATGAATCTTGCCTGTTTGGTTCAGATGCCCCATAGACAAGGTCAGCTACTTTTTTACCAAAATGTTTTTTTATTTCTTCGATAGTAATGTGGGTATCTTCAACAACATCATGTAGTATGCCAGCCACAATGACTTCTTCAGAAGAATCAAGTTCGATCAATAGTTTTGCTACTCCAAGAGGATGGACAATATATGGAATTTTTGTCCCCTTTCGGAATTGACCGGAATGGGCTTTTGCGGCAAACTCAATGGCGTCAAATATTATTTTGCTTTCCTCTTTGGTATCCATTTAGCTGAAAGAGTTTTTTTATGGGTAAAGAAAAGGAAAAGAAATATCCAGGGAAAAACGGTGAAGATTGCCGCCTTTTCGGGAGCTACCCTATCCCCCTTAGCAAATTACAATTTTATCCAATAAATAACTAACGATCCAACAACAAAAAGCCATGAGCAAATTAGTAAAGTATTTAATAAACTATTTGCCCAACCTTTAAAAAAACTTCTGATAAACTCACGGTAAAATAAAAACGCAAAGGTCGCTATTGTTAAAATCCAAATGAAGTGGATTGATATTCTTAAACTCATCGACCTTTCATAAATTGATTCAAAAACATTTGATTATGGGACAGCAAAAAAGGGTCAAGTCCACTCTTAGCTGCATAAGAAATAACGTAATAAAAGATTTAGCTAAAATAAGAGGCTTGCATAAGTCGTGTATCATCTCTGCAATGTTGTCTTTTAAAGTACCCATGAATCAATTATAAGAAAATCTTACCATTAGTTAAAGAAGAATCAGTCCGTGTTCATGGCATTGTTAGCCCTCTCATTTAAAGTTGTGTCAGTCCGCCATCGACTATCAACTCGATGCCAACGATATAGGAGGCTTCGTCCGATGCGAGAAAGGCAACCGCATTTGCGATGTCATCCGGTGTTCCCACGCGACCAAGGGGAATAGCCTGTTTTGCACCTTCCCGCACATCCTCTCCAGCTGCGCCCATCTTGGGATGAATCGGCGTGTCGATTAACCCGGGAGAAATCGAGTTAACGCGAATTCCTCTTGTTATGAGATCGGCTGAGAGAGTCCGTGTTAGAGAGCGAGCGGCAGCTTTAGACGCGGAATAGGCTTCTAGTCTCTGAAAGCCTTTAATTCCGGAAATGGAGGCGTTGATTATGATGGAGGCGCCTTCTTTCAGATAGGGAAGCGCTTTTTGCACGGTGAAGAACACTCCCTTTGTATTGACGTCAAACATGCGATCAAAGTGATCGCACGTTGCCTCATCCAATTGAGTAAATTCTCCCTGTCCCGCATTTGCAAAGATAATGTCTACTTTACCCCACTTCTTCTCAATTTCTTTATATAGATTTTCCAGGTCTTCATGAACAGTTACATCACCCTGAAAAGCAAAACAAGCGTCTCCCAGTTCAGTAATTGCCTTATCCAGTTCATCTTTCTTTCGAGCAAAAATAGCGACTTTTGCGCCTTC